>JAJFVK010000006.1 GCA_021371795.1 Planctomycetaceae bacterium
GATTAAAACAACGCAGACAACTAATGGCGGTTTTATAAACCATAGCGACGATCGCTACAATCATGACAGTACTAACCAATGCGTGGGCATTGTCAATGGCAAAGTACGATTTTCCATGGAGGGTGCAAATTGGGTTCAGACAGAAGCGGCCGTTAATGACGGCACATGGCACACCGTTACCGTAGTTAATTATTGGGAAAATGTAGGTATCTATGTTGATGGCCAAAGAGCTGCTCTTGATTATGCTTTCGGCGAGGGAAATAATTGGTTCCCGGGCCTGGCTACAGCATCTGATAGCTTCAAATATTGGTTCGGTGCCTGCGCGTGGGGCGGTTATGTTGGCGAAATGAAAGATTTACGCATCTATGATCACGCACTTACTGACTACCAGATAGAAGTAATTGACGGCAGAACCGATGCTGATCCGAATTTGGTGATACGATACAAAATGGATGAGACATATGCTGCTGGCGAGGGTTATTTCAAGGATTCATCACTTGGCGGCCATAATGGCGGCATAGCATGGGATTCCGGTGCTACTCCGACATCTCACTTTACAGGCTCGTCATTTTCTTTCGAAGATGATACCGTTCGGGCATTTTCGGGCAGCATACCGCAGCTGGACACAAAAAAACCTTTTACATGGGCGGCGTGGGTAAAGACAACAAATAAAGGAGGGACTATATTGCAGAGATGCTATGATCCGTATTTCGATTGGTTTGATGGATATAAACGATTATCAGTTACAAGCACGGGAAACTCATTCTTTAGCGCATACGGTGAATATCCCGCTACTTCAACCTCGGATGTTACTGATGGCCAATGGCACCATGTGGCGGCGGCGTTCGATGGTGCGGGGACGATAAGACTCTATACAGACGGTGTTCTTGATGTTGAACAAGGTATGCCTCTTCAAGACGTTAATGATAAATCTGACTTTATGTTCTTCTTTGGAAACGGTGCTGGCGGCAGGTTTCTTGGAGAAATGTCAGATCTTCGTATTTATAACAGAGAGCTGTCTGCAAAAGAAATGAGTGTGCTGGCAAAGGTAGGGGACTTTGACGGCGACCGCGATATTGACATGAATGATTTGGGCTTAATGACAGGCGAATGGCTTAACGATTACACTGCAACTCCTTTGGTTGTTGATCAGGTTGAAAATGGAGATTTTGAGGCATACGGAGCGAGTCTGCCTTTAAGCAGCAACTGGGAAGAATATTATTACGCAGCGACTTTAGGCGCAGCCACAATCAGCCAGTTTGATTTGATTACTAACCCTGCTGATGCTCATAGCGGTTCGCAGGCGATGACCTGGGATTACAACAGTATTGATACGAGTGGTGACAATCATAACTTTACAGAAATAGTTTATTACTTCGATAATCATCTTACGAATCTTGTTAATTATGATCAAATGAGGGTTTGGATAAAACGTCATGCAGGTAACAGTCAAGAGAATCTTCTGTATGTAAAATTTCTGGATTACGGCTATCAGGTAGGCAATATTGCTGCAGAAGCGTGGCTTGTAAAATCAGAAGGTTCATCTTATGCACATCCTGATGAGTGGTATGAATGGTCTATTGATTTAGATGGTATGATGTTTAGAAATGGTTACGACAACACAGACAGTATCGAAGATTTGACCGGTATTATATTCGGTGTCTCTGATGATGATGGAACTGGCGGTACAGGTACAATAGACATTGATGATATAACATTTGTGAAACTGCCTACCTGCAGCGCAACTATGGTTCAGGATTTAAATAATGATTGTTTAATTAATTTTGCTGATTTTGTTATTTTTGCCCAAAATTGGTTAATGGAATAGATAAAGCTAAAAAGTAAGTAATATGCAAGAAAGAAGGTTTTTAAAAATGAAATGGAAAGGCTTTACGTTAGTTGAGTTGCTTGTAGTGATATCGATTATCGCAATGCTTCTGGCAGTGCTCATGCCAGCATTAGGCAAAGCCAGGGAGCAGGCTAAGGTGATAACATGCCTTGCAAATTGCAAGCAAGTTGGAACTATCATAGCTGCGTACCGATCTGAGTATAATGGAGCAGTCCCAATTGTGTTTAATCGTTGGGCCAAGAATACAGGTGGCGTTAAAGTTAAAAATTCTTATATATCAATTGCGTTGCGCAACTACTCGGAACAAACGAAACACCTGCCGTCCAGTTTGGATCCGGAAGGAACATGGGGATTGCAGTATAATGGCAAAGTAGCCACATATGTTGAAAAGTATCTTCCAAGCTTTTATATTTGTCCGTTCGCTCGCGGAAAAGCTACTGAAACCGACAGAAAATACGAAGGAACTGTAGCAGTAAATGGGACAGAATTTACTAAACAAAATTTTAAAGGGAAATTTGAGACATTCAGCACGTTTGCGTACGGACGTGTTAAAGACGAAGATATGGCTGCCTGGTGGGGCATTGCTCCCGGTCTGAGACCTAAGTATGCTGCACTGCCGTGGAATTCTACCTACGACAATTATGGTAGATTACGAGGCTTGCCGGACTTGGAAAATCCTATAGTTTGGGAAGGAAGAACGCATCTCAGTAATAAAATAATTAATGGGGTTCAGGTTCCGATAAAAATTTCCAGTTTGTCCGAAGCGACTGTTTCTTATTGCGTGATGGGTGAAAGCCGTGATTATGATAGAAATCTTACCTCTCCTAATATTATATTTAATTACAAAAGTCACCACAAACAAAATTCCGGTGGCAGCAGTGCAATATTCGCAGATACCCATGCGGCATGGGTTCCAGGTGACCAGATAGGATGGCACTAATAGAGCGTGAGAACAGCCAGCCGGGTGATGAGTCGTTGCTAAGTGAATTTTAAACATAGGATAGGAATATTAAATGAACACTTGTTTTCACAAGATGATTTACATTTTGCTCTATTTGGTTATTTTTTCAGGTTTTGCCAATGCGGCTCAAAAACCAACGATTTATCACTGGGATTTGAGGTTTTTGGGACCCAGCACTGATTTTGGAAAAAGTTATGATACCAGACATATGGCAGTGTGCATTCAGGGATTAGCGAACCGTGAAGCACCACGAATATTCCTTAGTTTTACAGATGATGATTATATATGGCTTGCCCGCTTAAGGGAATCAGGTGGTTTGTGTGAGGGGTGGAATGTTGTTACTGTTAGAAATATTACACAATACATAAATCTTTTTGGAAAGTATGTTAACGGTGTGGTTCTTTATGATGCTGATCCGAATATCGGTGTTCGATCGACGATGCTGGCTGCGACAACAGCCGCCGGTGTGGAAAATGCAATAGCAGTTCGCAAACAAACCGCTTCTGGTAGTATTTATAATTATCTTGTCAACTACGCCACTGGACCGCAGTTTCCTGTGCTGATTGATTTGACAGGTAAATTTACAGGTTCGGGTACTATATGGGAAACGTCAACAGCTTCTACCGGAAGCGCAAAATGCGACGCGTATATTTGGGCAAAGGAAAAATATCTTGATACCGGTTTGTGTGACCCTACAACCATTATGTACAATCTTGACCTTTGGGGCTGCTTTTTTAGCAGGGTTGATCAATACAAAACAAGTCTTTCCAATCTCGATTACGGTGTAAGTAAGAAAGGATTTTGCTTCGAGTTATCGCCATGGGGAGATGAATATCCCAATGATGATCTTACGCAACCCCTTGGAACAGATCTTAATACATTTAAGACAATATTGAATGCATGTAATGTTAAGAATAATTACAGCAAAATGATAAAGTTATGTGGTTATACGAACTGGGATCAAAAATATACAAACAATAGCGGTGTAGGCGGCTCCCATGATCCAGTTAAAACAGAACAGGAACAGACATCGCTTCTAACTGCTTACAATACATACGAGGAGGCTGATTCTGTGCCGCAGAATTATTTCTGTAATGCATCATTCTTCAATGCCCTGATGCCGGCCTTAAAGAGCCGGAGATATACGCAGAATCCAGCACCGACTTATGCGGATCTTGTATCTAAAGGCTATATTAATTCCAATGGTACTGTTGCCGCAAATCATTACATTCTGCTGTATATGGGGGATTACGACAGCGCATCATGGCTTCCGAGCTGGCTGGGCAATGGCAAGTACAATGATCCAAACCGCGGAGCGGTTAACTGCAGCTGGGCTATAACTCCCAATACTATTGATAGGGTTTCTGCTGTTTTTGATTATATGTACAGGCATAAAACCTCAAAGGATTATTTTATATCAGGTGACTCCGGTGCGGGGTATGTTAATCCTCATCAATTATCGGGAACACGAAGTCCATCGGGGTATTCCAGCGGAATTCCAATCTGGCAGGAGCACTGCCGGAAATATTTCAGGATGCTGGATTATTCTATTTCCGGCTGGTTGCTTAATGGTAAGTTTTCATTGCCGACTGTTTCAGACGCATCAAACTTTGTTCCATTTAGCGGCGACGGCATAGGATTGGATTGGAGTTCTTATAGCAGTACACCAACGCAAGCACTTGTTTCTAATGTGCCTGTTTGTGCTCGCACACAGCCGGATAATCCGTCCTTGTATGAAATCAAACGCCGTTATTCCTCAGGTGTCCTATTTGACTGGTTTCGTACAATTGTTTGGTCTCCGAGTGCGATGAATGATATTCAAAATACCATAGGTTCGCAGCATAAGTTAGTGGATGCGTATACGTTCTATTATCTATTAAGATATTATAAAGGCGGCAATAATAATTATCGTGCAACGTGGGTTGACGATACCATTCCAAGAATATTGGAAAAAGGGAAAAACTATCCTGTAACGATAACAGTTCGCAATGATGGCTGGGACACGTGGTCAGAAGCAGGAGCATATCGGCTGGCATATGCTATTGTACCAAAAGGAACTGAACCGGAAAATGAGGATTATGACGGTAATGGCCGTTTTACAATTAACGGCACAGTAGCTCCCGGTCAGAGTTATACTTTTAATGTTGGCATAGTTGCACCCGGTACAATCGGCGGTTACGATATTTATTACGATATGGTTCGAGATGGTGTAACATGGTTTAAGGCGGCTAATAACATTGAATGGAAAAATGACCTTATCGTAGCCAATGATGAACTGGATATAGATACTGATTCGGATGGCGTACCTGATGTAATAGAGGATCGTTCTGGAACTCTATACTGGCATCCAGATGACAATGTACAATGCGGCGATATGGGGTATCTCACTGCCGATGTTTCAGGTGTTGCCGGAGTAAAGGATTGTTATGTAAATATGTATGACTTGGCAGCTTTAGCATCTGAATGGCTCAATCAAAATCAGGAATCTCTGTGCGATTTTACCGGTCCGTTATCTGTGCCGGATCAGTCAGTGGATTTTTATGATTTTTGTGTTTTAGCATCCAATTGGATGGAGTGTACAAACCCGACAGATTATAATTGCTGGTAGTCTATACCATTCCCATCTTTCTTTATGAGATTGTTGTCTGAATCATAGTTCCAATTTTTAATGTGAGGGATTTTATTGTGAGTAAATTTAGGTTGGTTAGAAATATTAAATATATTTTCTGCGGATTGATATTATCTTTTGTCACAGAAATTTTTGCGAATGTGAGTTTACCGAAGATATTTGGCAATGGAATGGTATTGCAGCAAGGAATTGCACTGTCGATCTGGGGCTGGGCTGATGCCAATGAAGCGGTGACGGTTGTAATTGGCGATAATAAGGCGCAAACCATTGCAAACAATAAAGGGCAGTGGAAAGTTAAACTTGCACCGATGACGGCTGGGGGGCCTGTTGAACTGGTCGTAAAAGGCAATAATACACTTCTGTTGAAGGATGTGTTGATTGGAGAAGTGTGGGTCTGCTCCGGCCAATCAAATATGGAGATGGGTATTGACGTTGTAAAAAATGGTAAGCAGGAAATAGCAGAAGCAAATTACCCGAAAATCAGATTATTTAAAGTGCAAAAAGCTGCTTCAGGTATGCCGTTGCAGGATTTTGCGAATCACGAAGAAGGTTATGAGACATGGCGTGTATGCAATTCGAAAAACATCTTCATGGGAGGCTGGGGCGGATTTTCGGCAACCGCATATTTTTATGGCAGAGAGCTTCATAAAACGCTTAATGTTCCTGTTGGTTTGATCGATAGCAGTTGGGGCGGTACGGCTATTGAACCCTGGACACCTCCGGTCGGTTTTGGCCAGGTTGCACAGTTGGATAATTTTGTCAAGGAAATCGAAAGGAGTAATCGTGAATATAATCAGGCTGTACCTAATGCATTGATAAAACTTGAATCATGGACAAAGGATGCACAGGTGACAGTTTCTAACGGCGGTAAAATCAATGCACCGCCATGGCCGGAGCATGCACTTAGTAAACCAGTTTCTCCGACCGGATTATATAATGCAATGATTAATCCACTTGTACCATTTGCAATTCGTGGGGCAATCTGGTACCAGGGAGAAACCAACAACGGAGATGGAATGCTGTACTTTAATAAAATGCAGGCACTTGTTGGAGGGTGGAGGACTGTCTGGGGAGAAGGCAACTTTCCATTCTACTTTGTGCAGTTGGCGCCTTTCAAGTATAATCGCCCCGAGTGTTTACCGGAGTTATGGCAGGCACAGCTAACAAGCCTCTCAATTCCAAACACCGGAATGGCTGTAATTACGGATTTGGTAGATGATGTTGCCAATATTCACCCTGTTAATAAGCAGGATGTCGGGAAAAGGCTGGCATTGTGGGCATTAGCAAATACCTATGGCCACAAAGATATAGTTTATTCCGGGCCGTTGTACAAGGCCATGACGGTAGAAGGCGAAATAATACGTATTGACTTCAATAATGTCGGCAGCGGCTTGGCAACGCGTGACGGAAAGGATCCCGATTTCTTTGAGATTGCCGCAGCGGATATGAAGTTTTTGAAAGCTCATGCTAAGATAGATGGAAACACGATAGTGATTACAAATATGGAAATCAAAAAACCCGCAGCTGTACGTTTTGGATGGAATGAACTGGCAATACCGAATCTGATGAACAAGGAAGGGTTGCCTGCGTCTCCTTTTATTACAGAGATTAAATAATTTTTTAGCAAGCAGGAAATCTATAAAAAAGGATTTTATGAATATGAAGAAAAAATTGGCAATATTAATACTGTTTGTTCTTTCTGATATTTCTTTAGCCCAGCAAATGCCTTTGCTTACTTACACACCGCTGTCTGATGAGGCGAAAAAAACAAATCAGCTTGAGCAATATAAAAATGTACCTTTTGCCACAAAAGAAATTACTTTAGATGGTGCAGTCCTCGAACTGAAAATTCCTACCAAGGCGAATGCCTATGATGTTGTTCCAATCGATTATATTTTAAAAAGAAAACCGTATGATGGCGGCTGGTTTGCAGTTGAGGCGGTTTCTTTGGAAGACAGCAAAAAGGTAAACGATAAACCTCTTTACGACTTATCTGTTCCGGGGAATATGAATGTAAAAATAGAGTACCTTGGCAGCATAAGTGCAGATTATCAGAATGATAAATACATACCTCTTAGTCCAGACCCTAATACCCCTATTAGTCCTTTTCCTCCTTTTAAGCGGGATGAAATGGTTAAATCCTCTACTATCAGGGCTGCGGATATAGTCTGGTTCAAGTTCCGTATCACTAATACCGGAGATACTATCCTTGATCCTGAAGGTTTCGCGGGCTGTTTCGCGTCACCATACCTGGTAAAGCTGGATGATAGCGGTAAAGTGGAATGGAGAGCTCAACCAGTGAATCTGTTTGAACGCTTTTTAACGTATCTATATCCGGGCGAATCGGTGGAATTATGGACTAATTTTCATTGCCCTAAATTGGAATCTAAGAATCTTGGCCTTATCCCCGGCAAATACAGGATAGACTATCGTCTTGTATGCAGATTTTATGATAGATACGATTGGATGGCTAATATATGGTCAGGAACTGAATTTGCACGGCTTGAGGTTCCTATAACAGTTTCAGAGAAATTTTCACAAACTCCTGTGCAGAATACAATGGAAATGGTTGCACCGGAAAATCATATGCCTGGCTACTTCGCGAAATTCGAAGAATTTATGACAAGTTTTAACATCTATCCTTATAAATTCAGAGAAGATACTATTAAGGATACTATCTTTCTCCAGGTAGCGCCATGGACAAAGGTAATAACTCTAAAATTAATAGCGAATCGTCCTGATGGAATTTCTGTTGTCAGAATACCGATTGAAATCAATATGGATTCGATGGCAATAAAATACAATCCTCGGAATAATATGGTTCTTAATCGTAACGGTGTTGAAGAACCTGTTATTATTTCACAATCAATGCCTGGTATGCGAAGCGGTTTTCAACTTGGGCCTTTCCCCGAAAAGCACATGTTGGAATATCTTCAAGAACAAAAAGATTTGGGAATAAACTTAATCAGTAATACATCAGGTAATTGGTGGATTCCTGAAATAAGCGGCAGGGAGAACGTGGAAATGAGCAGCGCCTGCTATAAGTATTTCTATGATGTGCTTATTCGTAAACTTGATATGAAGGTTATTGGCTGGAGTTTATATCCGTCATCGGGGTATAGCTGGTACATAAATGCCGAACCACTATTAGGTAAAAACATACATTATGCTAGAGGCGGTGTCGGCGGGTATCAGTCAGATTTGGCTCCAACTGAATTTGTGGATTTGAGTGACCCTGTTGTTCCGGAAGTTATCGCTGCATGGGTTAAATATCAATATCAACGCTGGGGTGATACCTGGTACAAAACTCGTGATGGTCGTGTTCCAGTCGATATAGAGGATACATGGGGCTGGCTAAGGGATGATATTAATATTCGTTACGCTGTTGGCCCGCTTGGCGTAAATGAATTCAGATTGTGGGTAAAAGAAAAATACGGAACGATTGAAAAGGCGAATGCCGCTTGGAATTCGAGTTATAAAGATTTTAATGAAATAAATCCGCAGTTGGGAAAAGCAGAGAAAGGTGGATACTGCTATGATGACCCCAATCTTGTATTTTGCGATTTTTCTCCTGCTTGTGAGGATTGGGATATATTCCGCACGGAACTGCGAATGAGAATTCTCCGGCAGACAAATGAAATTATTCGCAAGACCATACCAACTGCGGAACTGGCACCTCGTACCGAAGGTGCGAACCTTGTTGTCAAAAGGGATAATAAATCTGATGATATGCATTGGCGCCATGTTTATTATTCCCAGCGGCGTAACGCGATGGTCTATGATGTTGTAAAACAGAGAGACACTTTGCATTTCTATAGTGATTATATAAATCTGCCTTATAGTCAGTCGCAGTGGCGTCAGGCTATGCGTGAAATGGTTTCTGCCGGTGTTGTCCCGATGTTTCTGCCGGCATTTGACCACATGCGAGACATTTTGTTGAATCAATATTATGGTCTTGAATACAAGACGAATTACAATCTTGAAAAGCCAAGTAAGGGTATTATGGTGCACTGTTTGACGGCGGCTTATCCCTGGTGGAAAGCTACTTACGAAGAGGGTGGATCGCCAGGATTAATTTGGGCGGACTATCTTTGTGACGGTTTTGCCACAGAAACCCAAAAACGTGAATTAAAGCTTCTGTCTGAAAATTTCAAAAAAATGAAAAAATCGGACATTTTGCAAAAAAATAATTAAATAAATATATTGTGAGTAATAATTTTACTATGTATCTGAATATAACTGAAATAAAGAATTCGATTGACCAAGATTGGGCTTTGATACAAGAAAGTTATAAGCCTGAATGTATGGATGAACGCGGCTGGGAATGCCTGATGGCCGTATCGAATGGTTATGTAGGGATTAAAGGAAGTATAGAACTTGCTTCTCTCTATCGAGATCCAAAGACTTATTTTGCCGGCGTATTTGATAAACCGGATACCCATGAAAAGAAAAAAGTATTTGGACTTGAGCTCTATAATAAGGCAATTACTCCCGGACTGGCGGAGACTCCAGTATTCAGAAATATTGAGATACTTAAAAATGGAAGGAGTATAGATTTCATCAACTGCCGTGTAGCGGGTTTTTCCAGGACTTTCGATTTGCGGCGAAACCTGATTATAAGCGATTATCTGCTGGAAGATTTTCATCAGCATCTTACGAAAATTACTATACTTTTTTTTGTTTCCAAATGCGATTATGATTATAGTGCTCAGCTTGTTGAGATTACACCTGTTAATTATTCAGAAGAGCTGATTATAAAATTCATTAATTTCCAGAACACAAAACCAGATTGCCTGCCGCGATTGCGAGATTACGTATCTCCGACAACTATCGTAAAAATAGAAAATCATAATGATATTGCCTGTATGGTTAGTGAAGTTGTCGAAACAAAGACACAAATACAGTTGGCCGCCAAAACTTCCGGCCATGGCGAAACGTTTATGGAAATTTTTGATAACGGCATACGTGAAGGATTTAGACTCGATGCAAAGCAGGGAATTGCTTACAGTTTTACGAAGCAGGTTTGCTTTACCACCTCTTTGAGTAAACTGAATAGTGATTCAGCCCTGACGCTTTTACAGCAGAAGCTCGCGAATTCTATTTCTCTGCATTATAAAAATCATGTTTATTTTTGGCAAAAAGCCTGGAATAACAGCTATGTTAATATTGAATGTGAAAAAGAGATAGAACTTGGTACCAGATGGTGTATCTCAAATTTGATACAGCTTGGAACTCTACAAAATCAGAACACATCTATTGGTGCGACCGGATTACATGGCAATGGTTATTTCGGTCATGTTTTTTGGGAAACTGAACTTTGGCTCATACCTTTTTATATTGCAACAGTGCCGCAGGCTGCGAGAAATCTTCTGCTTTACAGATATAAACGTCTCGAGTCAGCTCGCCAAAATGCAAGAGAAATGGGTTTACAGGGTGCAAAATTTCCTTGGACAAGCACTCACACTGGTCTTGATGTTACGCCTCCTGACTGGGCGAAAAATTCCAAAAGGGAAATTCATATTTCAGGCGCAGTTGCGTATGCATTCTGGAATTATTTGCAATGGACCGGTGATCAAACATTCTTCAATAAGTGTGGCATTGAAGTTATTGTTGAAACAGCAAAATTCTGGGCTTCTGCTTTCACGAAAGGCGCAGATGGTTTGTATCATTTGGAAAATATTGTTGGACCGGATGAGTATCAAATTAACGCAGATGACAATTATTATACTCTTTGCATTGCTAAATGGAATATGCTCAAGGCTGTTGAATGTATGGATTCTCTCTATCAGCAGGATTCAAATTTATTTAAGAGATTAGCAGAGCAAACAGGCTGGGATGAAAAATTAAAATCAGAGTTAGTTCATATTAGTGGTGCGGTGGCGTTTCCTCGTGTACGAGATAATGTCTGTGAGCAGCACAGAGGCTTCTTCGATTTGCCGGATGTAACTCTTGAAAACGGACAACTCTCCCAAGATTATTCGTATGAAGGTGCTTCACAGATGAGTAAACAGGCGGATGTTGTGATGATGCATTATCTTTTCCCTGAGCTATTCAGCGATGAGGTTAAAAAAGCAAGTTATTCTTATTATCGCGAAAGATGTCTTAATGGTTCATCTTTAAGTCCTTCGATATATTGTATTATGGGGCAAAGGCTGGGCATTGCGGAAAAGTCGTATGATGATTTTCGTTTAACAGCCCTGCAGGATATGAATAACCTGCATCTTGATAAAAATGTTTCTGACGGAGTTCATATTGGTTGTGCGGCCGGAACATGGCTGGCGGCCGTTTATGGTTTTGGCGGGGTGATGTTATTATCATCTAATCTGAATATCAGTCCGTCACTGCCAAAGCAAATTAAGGCGTTACAATTTACAATTAGTTATCATTCTCGAACTCTGTTAATTAAAGTAAACCATAGTTCGATTCGTATAAAACTCACTGGCGATCGCCTGGAAATACACTTATACGGTCAGAAAATTCTGCTTGATGAGGAACGTGAATATGTTAAGAATTTCTAATAACACATGCCTTAAAGCAGTAATATTTGACCTGGATGGAGTGATTGTAAACACAGCAGGATTACATTATCTTGCCTGGAAGAAAATAGCTAATCAGGAAAATATTGAATTTAATGAAGGCATAAATGAACGCCTCAAAGGAGTCAGCCGCGCAGAAAGTCTCGATATTATCTTAGAAAAAGCAGGCAGAGAGTATTTTCCTTCAGAGCGTCAGGAACTTGCTCATAAAAAGAATTCTTTTTATGTAGAATTACTTGACAGCCTTAAACCTTCTGATTTCATTGAAAATGTCAAAAGTTTGATTGACTGCTTAAAATCGAAAGGAATTAAAATCGCGGTTTATTCCGCCAGTAAAAATGCCGGCCTTGTCATAGAAAAGCTGGGAGCCGGTTTAATGTTTGATGTTGTTGTAAGCGGAAAAGATGTAAAAAACTCTAAACCTCATCCGGAGGGATTTATAATTGCTGCCGAACGTTTGCATTTACTGCCGCAGGAGTGCCTTGTAATCGAGGATTCCGCCGCAGGTGTTCGGGCTGCCAAAAAAGCTGGAATGAAGAGCATTGGTATAGGAAGCAGCAGTATCTTACACGAAGCTGACATTGTTGTGAATTCCATTAAATTGCTTTCATGGGGAAATATAGAAACGGCATGGGGGTAAAAAATGAAATATCTTAGTTTATTGGATTGCGTAATTATTCTTGCTTATTTGTTTCTTGTAATAGGTATTGGCTGTTATCTAAAAAAACGTGCATCAGCAAGTCTGAACGACTATTTTCTTGGGGGCAGGCGATTGCCCTGGTGGCTTCTTGGTATTTCCGGGATGTCTGCGTGGGTGGATATGACTGGCACAATGATTATTACTTCGTTTCTTTTTATGCTTGGGCCGCGTGGTTTATTTGTCGAATTCAGAGGCGGGGCAGGTCTCGTGCTTGTTTTTGTTATGCTTTGGCTTGGTAAATGGCATTGCCGTTCCGGCTGTATGACTTCGGCAGAATGGATGAAATTCAGATTTGGAGAAGGCTTTGGAGGTCGTTTCGCAAGGTTTGCCGCTGTCGCAAGTGGAATAATTTTTGCACTTGGTCTGCTTGCGTATTCAATGGTCGGAGGCGGATTATTTATTTCAATGTTTTTGCCGTTTCCGCCATGGGTATGTTCACTGATGCTTGTCGCGGTTACCTATTTATATACAATTCTGGCAGGTTTTTATGGTGTGGTTATCGCCGATATATTTCAGATGTCCATTTTCGTTTTTTCTGCAATTTTTATTTCCTTTTTGGCTTTGGCACAAATACATCAAACTGAAAGTTTTTCCGTGCTGGCATGTCATGTTACAGGAAACGCTGACTGGTTTTCATCTGTTCCGAGTTTTCATACGGCTATGCCGGAAGGTTATGAGAGATATAGTGCTTTGTTTTTCATAACATTATTTTATTTTGGCAAAACGTTTATACAGGGTTTAGGTGGAGGAGCTGAACCAAAATTCTTTGCCGCCAGGAATGATCGTGAGTGCGGGTTACTTTCATTTTTATGTGGCAACCTTATGTCAATAAGATGGCTCTTTATGATGGGATTTGTTGTGCTTGGCATTTTTCTGATAGGGGATCTTTTTCCGGATAAGAGCGTGCTCAATTCAGCTGTGGTTTTGATTAAACAGCACGTACCTGGAATTGAACAGCACAAATGGGCCGAGCTTATAAGCAGTATGATGAATTCTCCGGATAGTTATGATCCCGGCCTGATAAGTGGGCTGCGTTCTATTCTTGGAGGTGACTGGAACCGCAAATTGAGTCTTTTAAGTTTTTACGGTACTGTTGACAGTGAAAGGGTGCTGCCGGCGGTGCTCTTGTTCAACATACCCAGTGGAATCCGCGGCCTTATTTTAACGGCTTTGATTGCAGCGGCAATGTCGACATTTGCTTCTTTCATAAATATGACGACAGCACTGTTTACACGGGATATTTATCAAAATCTGCTCAGACCAAAAGCAGGCAATCGAGAATTAATCTGGGCCAGTTATGTATTTGGTTTTGTTCTGGTCAGTGTTGGAGCCCTGATGGCGTATACAAGTAAAAACATAAATGATATATGGGGCTGGCTGATGATGGGGCTCTCCGGTGGTCTTGTTATTCCGCTTGCCCTAAGAATGTACTGGTGGCGCTTTAACGGAATGGGATTTGCTTCTGGTACTATTGCAGGAATTCTTGCTGCCATAGCTCAGCGGTATATAGGTATTATCAACCCAGAATGGAAAGCTATTTCCGAGATGTCTGAACAGCAGCAGTTTGCGGTTATTTTGGTAATCGGGATGGCAGCCAGTATAATTGGAACATATCTTGCGCCGCCGGTCAAAAGAGAAGTTCTTGAAAACTTCTATTTAAAAACTCGTCCATTCGGTTTTTGGGCACCTTTCAAGTCGCTTGTCGCACCTGAAAAACGAAAGGCACTGCGACGTGAACATCTGTTGGATATCGCAGCTTTGCCCTTTGCTTTTGTTTGGCAGATTACGATATTGCTACTGCCGCTTCTGTTTTTGATTGGGAACTGGTATGCTTTGAAGATTACATCCATTTTTTTAGTGACAGCTTTAATTGGCCTGTATTTACTATGGTATAGACATTTGCCTGCTGAAAATTATGAAAGCATTGAGCCTTCTAATGACGAAAACTTATTGAATTGTGTTAAGAAAGAAGATTTATGATAACACGTAATTTGTTTTTTATAATGCTGTTCATTAGTGCGTTCAATATTACATCACAGGCGGCACTCAATATTGAATTTAAAGGTGATGATGGGAATGGAATTACGCAGTATGCAAAAACTCTTTTGAACGAACGACTTGAAGCCTTGGCAGGGGATGGAGAGCGATCAAATCTTTTCGTTCATTTTAATATTTCACAAAAATTGAGTCAACTTGGTGCAGAAGGTTATCAGCTTGAAGTCAAAAATGGCGGTGTGCATATTTCAGCGACAAGTGAGCAGGGCATTCTTTATGGTGCGGTAGTCTTCATTGAATGGGTTATCCAACAGACGAGTCCATATTTGATTGACAAGAATCAGGTCGATATTGATTTTGGCGTTATGCCTGGTCAGGCAAAAGATTTCTTAAAGAAACTGCCAGACTATTCTGTTTCAGAGAAGCCTTTTTATAGTTTACGAGGAATAGATCTGTCAAATTTTGCTTTGGGGGTACCTGATCTGATTGATACGGATAAGGGCGATAAATTTGTTTGTAGAACTAGTGGTCAGCCCGGAGGATTTAAAGACAGTGCTTATGAATGGAAGAAATGGTGCGATTGGTTAGCAAGGCACAAGATGAATTATATAGGCAATTGGCCATATAGTATGGGTACGAATTGGTGGGAGTTAGTATGTAATCCTGAAACCGAGAAAATGACCCCATACACTTCCGAGGAGATTAATAAAGCGGCAAAAATACGGGAAGAATTATTAAAATATGCCAGAGACCGTGGCCTTACCCCTTATTTAATGAATTATGTTTTGGGTGCCCCAAATCCTACAATTATTAAAAATTATCCTGAATTTATGGGGCCCAGGCAGCGTCCTGAATGGCCGGCTGCTTTCTGTATGTCCAGTCCCGGTCTTGAAGAGAAGTTTGTGAGTCAGATTCGTGCGATTGTGAAAGCCTATCCATCATTGGGAGGTTTGCATTTTCGCTGGTGGGGAGAGTCGTTCCCTTGTCATTGCCCCAAATGTGAGGGACAATGGCAGTCCCTACTACATGAATATACATTGGCGATTGTAAATGCTGCATTGGAGGTGCGTCCTGATCTTGATATACGGATTACAGGCTGGATTCGTGGCGGCGGTAACAAGGAGATTGCAGACAGACTTCCCAGAAATGTAATTATTCAAACAAAATGGGGCATTGATTGGGAACCGACATCATTTCCCAATGTGCCGTATTCTAATATTACCGAGGTTAAACAACGTTTTTTAATATCCCAATGTTTGCCCGGCGAAGAATTTCATCAAGCTGGCTGTGTTCAGTATAAAGGACTTCAGGCTGGAATACGTCAATACTCCAAAGATAAATCAAAAATTCCGAACTTAGAGGGTTTTTCGACATTAGCGGCCGAAAAAGATCATGAGTGGATAACGGGATTGAATTTTGTTGCTATGGCTCGACTTAATTGGGATCCGTTTGGAACAGATACCAAGATGTTGGCGAAAAATTTTATCGCATCACAGTTGTGTTTAAGAGCGGAGGATGCTGTCATAGCTGACAAGATTCAGCGAGCATTAGATTTGACGCAGGATGTATGGGAAACCTATTGTATTGATTTTGGCGGTGTTACCCACTATTACGATTGTTACCGGTTATATGAGTTGTTTCACTTGAAGCGGGTTAAAACTTTGAGCATTGAGGCACTAAATAAAGCATTGCCGGGAATGGAAAAATATTCAAAATCAATGCAAAATGCAATGGATTCTGTTATGTCTGCCCAACAGCTTTATATGCAGACTAAGGAACCGAAGAATCAGGTTTTTATGGAAGATATAGTGATTCAAACCGAGGTTTTGTCAAAGTTTATTGCATCGCGTCTATCAATGACACAGGCGTTTATTTATTTGTATAATAAAAATTTTGATATGGCGGAAGCGCAACTGGAAGAGATGAAAAAATTAGATCAGGAACTGCTGGATGCAATGATGAAAAAGCCAAATATTTCGGATGATTTTGAATTCGAAGGAATGATTAAACCGATTCATATGCCTGAACGAGTGGAAGCAGAACAGAAAGAAATTGATGAGATGCTGCAGAAAATTGCAGAACTTGAGAAATTATGAAACATTTAAAAAAACAAAAAAAGGATAAAACTTCAATGAAACGCAGTATTCATCTAATTTGCAATGCTCATTTAGATCCGGTCTGGCTATGGGAATGGGAAGAAGGTGCCGCTGAAGCACTTGCTACTTTCAGAATAGCGGCTGATTTTTGTGAAGAGTTCGAAGGTTTTGTTTTCAATCATAATGAAGTTATTCTTTACAAGTGGGTACAGGAGTATGACCCTGAACTTTTCAAAAGAATACAAAAATTGGTTAAAGCTGGTAAATGGCATATTATGGGCGGATGGTATTTGCAGCCGGATTGTAACCTGCCCAGTGGGGAGTCATTTGTAAGACAGATTCTGTTAGGCAAAACATATTTTAAAAAGCATTTTGGTGTAGAGCCTACTACCGCAATTAATTTGGATTCATTTGGGCATACCCGTGGTCTGGTTCAAATACTGGCAAAAAGCGGATTCGATTCATATCTATTCGGCAGACCACAGAAACAGTTTTTAGGGTTGCCTGCTGAAGATTTTATATGGAAAGGTTTTGATGGCTCTGAAATTATGGCCCGTAGATTTTGTGGTTGGTATAGTACTCCCTTAGGGCATGCGGCACCGGAGATCGAAAAACGCATAGGTTTATGTGATAACCCTGTTTGCTCTGCAATATTTTGGGGGGTAGGTAATCACGGAGGCGGCCCATCGAGAATCGATTTAACACAGATTAATGAGCTTATAAATAAAAGAACTGATGTGAAAATAATGCATTCCACACCGGAAGCTTATTTTAAGCAGTTGTCTGTGAAAAAAGCACATTTGCCGCGGTTTAAACAAAGTTTAATCTCTTGGGCTATAGGTTGCTATACATCGATGGTGAGGATTAAACAAAAGCATCGTAAACTTGAAAACGAACTCTATGCGACCGAGAAAATGGCCGCATGTGCTGTAATGAATTCAAAAATGAAATATCCGGTTCAGGAGTTTTATGATGTTGCCTGTGACCTGATGTTCTCGGAATTTCATGATGCCCTGCCCGGCTCATCCATTCAGCCGGTTGAAGAGGCTACAGTCAGGAATATTGATCATGCTCTTGAAATCCTTGCCAGGATAAAAGCCAGGGCATTATTCGCATGTGCGAAGGAACAAAAATCGGCGAAGACCGGTCAGATTCCTGTTTTTGTTTACAACCCGCACCCATACGAAGTTAAACAGATTGTTGAGTGTGAATTCAACTTATCGGATTTTAATCGTTCGGGCAGTTTTTCAATGATAGCTATGAATCAAAATGGCAAGCATGTTGATTTGCAGCTTGAGCAGGAATTGAGCAGTATGGCGGTAGACTGGCGTAAACGTGTGGTTTTTTATGCTGGTCTAAAACCGGGAATCAACAGATTTGATTGCGAACCTTACGAAGTTGCTGAAAAGCCTAAAATCGATATCAATATTAATAAAAAGAAATTAATATTTAAAAATCCTCGGTTGAAATGCACAATTAATACGCAAACAGGTTTGCTTGATTCGTATGCGGTAGATGGAACGGAATTCATAAGGATTGGTGCCTTTGAGCCTATTGTACTAAAGGACAATTCTGATTCATGGGGTATGAATGATATAAAATTCCGAGATGTTGAGGGTGGATTCAAATTGATGCAGCCGTTGAAGGCATTCGAATTTACAAGTATTCAGAATAATTTGGAGCCAATGAGGGTTATAGAAAACGGTCCGGTAAGAGCCGTTGTCGAAGTGCTTTTAAGCTATCGTGACTCATACATTGTGGTGCGTTACAAATTACCCAAAATCGGTACCGAAATAGAAATAGAATACAGGGTATTTTGGAATCAAAAGGACCAACTCCTAAAAGTGTCAATACCTCTGCAGCAAAGTTTTAAAAAGTATATTGGCCAAACAGCTTATGGCGTAAATGAACTGTCTAATAATGGAAACGAAGCAGTTGCACAAAAATGGGTCGCCGCTGTTGCTGAGCAAAAAGGACTTATGTTTTCATGCATCAATGATGGCACATATGGCTCCGATTTTCAAGACAATACAGTTCGTCTGAGTTTATTGCGATCACCGGCATATTCCGGTCACCCGATTGAAAATAAACCCATTATTCCGCAAGATAGGTTCACGCCCAGAATAGACCAGGGTGAGCATATATTCAGATATTGGATTAATGGTGGCAGGTTGAACGCAAGGCGAATCACAATTGACCGTGAAGCATTAGTCAAAAATGAAAAACCTTTTGCTCTGTCATTTTTCCCATCCGGCAACGGTAAAGAGATAAGTCCTGCTGCAATTCTCAGTGATAATGCAATCCAGATTTCGGCTATAAAGAAAGCTCAGAACAATAATGATTGGATCATCAGACTTTTTGAGCCTACGGGTCAGAAGCGATCTACAGTTTTGAGCTTGCCTGCTCTTGGGACTAAAGTGAAACTAAATTTCTCGGCTTATGAAATTAAAACTATACGAATAGACAACAGAACAAAAAAATGGTTTGAAACTGATCTTATGGAGAAGCGGAGATAAAACATACGGATTCAAAATAAAATTCGTGCCATCCTCGGTCAAATAAAAGAAACTGCATTAAATAGTGTAAACTGTGAGATGTGCGAGCAATAATACAATTGTTATCAAAAGCATTTCACAATATTTAGAATGCTATGAACGTCTTATAGAAAAGGATTGAAAATAGCAAAAGGATGATTTTAGAACAAACTACAAAAAAGCCGCAGGTATCATTTTGGGAAAAAAGTGCCTATGGTTTAGGCGGCGGCGGTGAAGTGTTGATGGCTAATATCATCTTTATACTTGTGTATCCTATTTATCAGGCAGGTTTAGGTATTGATGCACGCTGGATAGGCTGGGCTATAGGCGTACCACGCTTATGGGATGCCATTGTGGACCTTTTGGTGGGTCATATTTCAGATAATGCCAAGACTCGCTGGGGCAGAAGAAAACCTTTTATTTTTGCAGGTGCGATTCTGACAGGTCTGTTATGTATTGCAATGTGGTCGCCGCCTACAGGCCAGCATAAAGTCGTAATTCTTGGATATTTTGCTGTTATTTCTGTTTTATTTTTTACGACATACGGGGTATTTGCAATTCCTTTCTATGCGTTGGGATATGAATTAAGTTCTGATTATGATGAACGTACCAGTATTATGTCGTTCAAAACTTTTTTTAGTCAGTTCATTGGCACTGTGTTTGGTCCACTGGCGTTTCCAATGTGTTTTTGGTTTGGCAGTAATAAGATTGAGGGGGTGCGGATTGTAGGATTGATTTTTGGAATAACTATAATTTTATTTGGTATTTTGCCGGCTATTTGGTGCAAAGAAAGAGTTTTGCACCAAGACCCAATACGGCTCAGGGATGCATTTAAGGCGACATTAAAAAACAAACCGTTTTTAATCGCATGTGGAGTTAGTTTGTTTATGGTGGTTGGGTATCTCCTTGTTTTCCCGTTGATGTACTACATAAACATGGCCTATATTCTGAGTGGTAATGAACAGATGACATCAAAACTCACTATGTACGGGTCTTATGCGTATGGTATAACCGGTTTCCTATCGGTACCGTTCATAAATTATGGCTCTCGGTTATTTGGTAAAAAGGCAATATTGGTGTTTGGGCTCGTACTTGTTATAGTAGCGATAGCATCAAGCTGGTTTTGCTTTACGCCTCAGCATCCCTACTTGCAGCTGGTTTTATTTTTGATGCTTGGTCCTGCAATGACCTGTGCGTGGGTTATAGTACCATCGCTGATGGCGGATATATGCGATTTCGATGAACTGACGACCGGGTGTCGCCAGGAAGGAATGTATGGCGCAGTAAACGCTTTTATTCAAAAGGCAGGCATTTCTTTGATTATGATTGTTAGTGGATATGTTATTTCATGGACGGGCTATAACGCGGATTTAAATACCAGCAGCAGTATCACTATTTTCAGGTTAAGGTTTATGATGATTTTGCTGCCGGTGCTGTTTTTGGCAACAGCTCTGATATTGGCATATATATACCCGTTATCCAAGAAAAAAGTTTGCGAGATACAACAATCGCTGAAAATTATGCGTGTCAAGGTTCAAGGGTAGCTATGGAAATTTATTTTGGAATAATTGGCAAAATTGTTAATGAGTAAAAATTGGTCGAAATTGCATCATGATGTGGTTTTTGGAAAAGCGAAAGGCAGAATTATATGGCAGCCGCGGATTGGCTGCTGGTATGATGACCGTCAATTCACAAAAACTCCTTTGCCGCAGCCTTATACCGGTTTATCTCTTCATGATTTATATCGAAAACTCGATTGCTCGGCTCGGCTTTATGAGTATAATGCCTGTTTCGAACGTATTGAAGACGGCAGGGTGAAATTCAGTTCGCATCGCGAGGATGACATTCTCGAATTTGACTGGCAAACGCCTGTTGGTACAACAAAAGAAATTTTTAAATATAGCCCCAACAATCTCCATCCTCAGCGAATCAAATGGGAAGTCGAAACTATGGATGACCTTAGAATCGCAATCTGGCGTGAGGAGCATGTTGCTTGGAGATGGAATCAGGCGACTTATGATAAATTGCAGACTGAACTTGGCGATCTGGGTGCCCCAGTGATGTTTATGCCAAGAATGAACGTAATGAGTTTGTTTCTTGAAAAAATGGGCATCGAAAATGGCGTAATGGCGATATATGAGCATCCAGACCTTGTTGAAGCGTACTTCAAATCGCTTGAAATATGTCACGAACCGCTGCTGGATATCATTAATGCCTGTCCTATTGATATTATAAATTTTGGTGAAAACATTCATTGCCAATTGCTTTCTCCACCTTTATTCGTTAAATATCATTTACCTGCTTGTCAGCACAGATGCGAAAAGCTTCATAAAAAAGGGAAATTTGTTTTTGCGCATTGGGATGGAAACTGCAAACAAATTCTGCCTTATGCAAAAGAAACCGGAATGGATGGAATTGAGGCCATTACTCCTTTACCGCAGGGGGACGTGACTTTGGAAGATGTAAAAAATGCTCTTGGCGATGAAATGTTCCTTTGGGATGGTGTTCCCGCACTATTTTTTGATCCTATGTATTCGCTTGAAACTCTTGAAGCGAGCACAAAAAAAGTAATCGAACTTTTTGCCCCTAAACTTGTATTAGGAGCCTCTGATGAAGTTGCATCTACTGCTGATATTAATCGGGTGCTGTTTGTTAAAAAAATTGTTGATGAATATAATGATCAATTTAATTGCTAATGGAGAAAATAATGACATCGAGAGAATTAGTATACAGAACATTGGAATTCAAACGACCTAAACGTATCCCGCGACATATTTGGTTACTACCTTGGGCCGAACAAGAATATCCAAAGGACTGTCAACGTATCAGAGCGGCATATCCTGATGATATTGTTGTTCCTGAATTTCAATTTCGTTATAAACCAAAGACCGTGGGAGATTCTTATGCTGTTGGTACGTATATTGACGAGTGGGGTTGTATATTTGAAAACATTCAAAGGGGCGTGATAGGTGAGGTGAAGAAATCTCAACTTAATGACATTACGGAATGGGAAAAGGTACGGGTACCGGAAGAATTACTTACGTTTGATATTGAAGAGATAAATGCATGGTGTGCACAGAGTGAAAAGTTTGTGTTTGCTGGTTGCTGTCCGCGGCCATTTGAGCGGTTGCAGTTTATATGTGGCAGCACAAACGTCTATTTGAATCTTGCTACGTGGCCATCGGAATTCGACAAACTCCTCAAAAAAATACACCAATTTTATCTTGAAAACGTAGAGCGATGGTGTCAAACCAATGTTGATGCGATATTTTTTATGGATGATTGGGGCAGCCAGAATTCCTTGTTGATTTCTCCTGTGATGTGGCGTAGTGTATTCAAGCCGTTATATAAGGCTTATATTGATATAGCACACAAGTATGGCAAGAAGGTGTTTATGCACTCGGATGGTTATATTATAGATATTTTTCCTGATCTGATAGAACTTGGGCTCGATGCCATCAATTCTCAGATATTCTGTATGGGTATTGAAAATCTTGCTGCGTTTCGCGGCAAAATTACATTTTGGGGCGAAATAGACCGTCAACATTTGCTGCCTTATGCTTCATTAGACGAGATTCGTGAGGCAGTAAAGAATATTGGAAAAGCATTGTATTCTAATGGTGGAATTATAGCACAATGCGAATTTGGCCCGGCGGCAAAACCAGAAAACGTGGAGACTGTTTTTGAGGAATGGGACAAATTCTCCAAAACAGCAGAAAAATAGTCGTATGCTATTTTGAGGTAATCTTCTGGTTGTCCCTTAAATGCAGTTGCAAAGGAAGATACATAATTTATGACTCATAAAGAACGATTCATTAATGCTTTGGAATGCAGGCAGCCTCTGGGTAGAGTGCCTCATTTTGAACTGGTTTTCTTTTTGACTATGGAGGCATTTGGCAAGGTACACCCGATCTATCGCAATTACGGGCAATGGGGCCAGATGTCTGAAACTGAACGTATACTGCATCGGCGTGATATTGCAGATGTGTATGTTCAGATCGCTCGCGAGTATGAGCATTCGGCGATATTCTTTCATCCGCCCCAGGGATGGACGAGCGATCTTGATGGTGAACTTCTGCGAACATTTGAACATATCCATGAACTGTCAAATCAGGATTATTTTCTCATGATGCACGGCGATGCGACTTACGAAATCCCTCAAGGCGACACTATGATGAGTTTTGTCAGTTTAATAGCCGATGACCCTCAAATGATTAGGCAAATTATCATTAATCAACATTTAAAACGCCGGTACATTTTGCCGGCGTTTTTCATTTAGGGCCGGTTATGCTTATGGCGATGACATGCTGAAAACTCCGATTGTGCGATACTTTTTTGTGAATCTGTCCGGCAAATATCTCGATGTGCCATTTAATGATATGCAGCGAACAGATTTTGCTTTTCAGGCTTGCAAGATAAATAACAGCCAATGGGGTAATTTCTGCGAGTTGGAATATCACGCACCGGCAATCGGTTCAGGAACAGGAAAGTCGGAATGTGTTGATGTTTGCCAGACCTGGGCATTTCGCGTGAGTCAGAGAAAATACAAAAAATAATAAATATTTTATTGACTTTGTCAAAAATATAAGGAATATTCATGGCGTATAAAATAGCATTATCTGTGTGTTTGCGTCCTGATGATGCGGAGTTTGTATGTATTGGAACAATGCCACTGCTGAAAAAAGCTGGCTGGGCTATTCATAGTATGTGGACGTAAGTTCTGTAATTGAAACTATAGAAAAATGTTTTGCTGTCACAAGAGTCAGAGGGACTGGCTGCTGGCACATCACGGTATGGATAAGTATATTGAAATGATGAAGGATTATGCCGTAAAAAGGGGTTCTCAATGCGGCAAAAATATGCTGAAGGATTTCGTCAGTACTTGGGGGCAGGGCTATCCTCAGGATAATAGACTAAAGGCAGAATTTGCTGCTTTTGTTAAAGACGGGCACTAATATGTCTATTGATATTTTAATTTTAAATACAGCGGTCGCCGATTTTCGCAGCGATGAATTCACCTTTACAGAAAAACTTGCCGGCCCAGGAGGTCTTGCAAGATGTAAAACCAAAGATATGCCTGCTTATACTCAAAAAGAGTATAAGCAATGGATAGATAAAGGTATGGTTACCGCAGGCGGGCCGGGTAATACTGCGCCGTTAATCGCCAAAGCAGGTTTAAAAGTTGCTGTTGGTGTAAATCTCGGTCAAGGTGATTTTGATGGCCTTGATGCGCAGGGCAGATTCTTCTATGATATGATGACAAGACATAATGTCGATATGTCACAAACGTTTGTTCATCCCAAGCTGCCGACAGGTACGACATTTATTTATGAAAAAGTAAATCATGAACGTGGCGGAATAGCATATTTCCCAAATGCGAATAATGATTTTGATTTCGAGTATTTTAAAAAATCTGTTGAAACACTTTCACCTAAAATAGTTTTCTATATGTATTCAGGTCTGTCAGACCGAGGCGATGCAAGTGAAGGTAAAGACCTTGCTAATTTTATCAAGTGGTGTAGACAAAAAGGAATAGTTACAATTATTGACAGTCATACGCTTACAGGCAATCCGCAAAAACTGATAGAAGAAAAAGCCGTTGTTCCTGAATACAAGCTTTTAGAACCGTTATTACCTGAGCTTGATATATTTTTCACATCGTATGATGAAGCGAGAATGATAGCCAACACACTTGGAGAGAATATTCCGGAGCATGATTTTATAGTAAATTTCCTGAAATTCTTATCTAAGGAATACAAAAACTTCAAAATCTTCGGCGTAACGGTGAAAGATGGTGCCTATATAACTTATAAAGATGCAAATGGAAATGTTATAGCTCCGAAGAAGATAACATCTCGTTTTATGGGGAAGGGAGTAACGGATTTGGTAGGCGCCGGTGATTCATTCAGAGCTGGCGTTGTTACATATATCGCAAAAAATATCGATGAATTTAAAAATGGTAAGATTGATATTGAGCAGGCAATCCAAATGGGTAATTTATTTGCATCTCTTTATATAAAAGCACCATTAAACAGCCGATATGGCAGCATAGAAAATTATGGCAAGATGTTGGAAATAATAAAATAAATGAAAAATCATATATTTACTGGTTTCGGTTTCGGGCCTATACAGGCTGGATTATTTGTCAACGAAGCATATAAAAGCGGCAATTTCTCAAGGATTGTTATTTCTGAAGTTGACCAGAAATTGGTTGATGCAGTTCGTGCCAACAACGGCTGTTACTATATTAATGTTGCAAAAAGTAATTGCACTGAGACATTTAAGATTGAAGGCATTGAAATTTATAATCCATCAGTTGATAAAGATAAGGCTGAACTTATAAGAGCTATTTCGCAATCCACAGAGTTTTGTACATCTCTGCCATCGGTGAATTTTTATGATAAAGGTGTTGCGCAATTAATTAAAGAAGGATTGAGTAAAACCAATAATGTGATAGTTTATACCGCTGAAAATAATAATCACGCAGCGGAAATTCTTGAACAAAAAGTTGGTTCATTTAAAAATGTACAATTTTTAAATACAGTTATTGGCAAGATGAGTCAGGTTGTAACTGATAAGGATGAAATCCAAAGAAAGAACCTGAAAACAATAGTTCCCGGAGTTGACAGGGCGTTTTTAGTTGAGGAATTTAATAAAATCCTTGTAACGAAATGTCATCTTCCTGATTTTGCACCAGGCATAAGAGTCTTTATTGAAAAAGAAGATTTGCTTCCATTTGAAGAAGCCAAGCTTTATGGCCATAACGCAATCCATGCGCTTTTAGCATATTTAGGCGCACAAAAAGGTTATAAGAAAATGGCAGAATTGAAAAATGATAAAGATATAATGCAGATAGCCGGAGATGCATTTATAAAAGAATCCGGCGCTGCACTAATAAAAAAATATACACATCTTAATGATGAGTTATTTACAGAACAAGGCTATAAAGCATATGCTGAAGATTTGCTTGGGCGAATGACGAATCCATATTTGGATGACACGATAGAACGAGCAGCAAGGGATCCACAGCGAAAACTTGGCGAGAATGACAGAATATTCGGTACGATGAAACTTGCTGTGGAGCAAGGCATAGAACCTGTTAATATGACCAAAGCCGCCGAGGCAGGGATGGAATATCTGTCAAAATTATCTATTGTCAAAATTTGACAGTTTATTTAATCGTCCAAATGGCGTCGAAGTTCAGTCTGTGCGGACTGAATGAAAAATAATTTCCGGGTAATTTTTCCTTATGTGATTATGAGATTAATTGCAACGGATTATTATATACAACCTTTTTAATTTGCCGGCTTGTTAGTATATTTAGTTTATTCAAATATTTTAAACATTCTACAAGTGTCGCGGATGAGCCGACCATACATTTTTTCTTTGGATTGTGCAAATACCCATTCTTTTCAAGCACAGTTTCATTTTCAAGCACATTGTATTTTCCAGGCGGCATTCCGGCGATTGGTGAAGCATCGCTGATGACAGTTACTTTATCGACACCTTTCGCTCTTATTATTGTTTTTATTAAATGCGCAGGTAAATGATGGCCATCGGTAATGATGGTTGCCGCCAGTTTATCACAGGCCAGGCCATATTGCAGCATGTTGTCGTGGCGATTAACCATATTCGGCATTCCATTGCCAAGATGAGTAACTGCCTTTGCTCCAGCATCGGCAAGTCTTTCGAGGTCGTTTAACTGTGCATTCTGATGACCGAGGAAAACACTAATGTTATTTTTGCAGGCATATTTGCATAACTTGTCTGCGTTCTGCAATTCAGCGGCCATTGTCAGGATTTTTATTTTGCCATTTGCCCATTCCTGCATTTTTTTTAAAAAATCGATATCAGTTTTTTTTGTCCATTTTGGATTATGCGCTCCCACGGCACCGGATTCTTTGGAGATAAAAGGCCCTTCGGCATGAATGCCGAGAATATGTTCCTTTAATTCCGGTTTTTCCGATGCTTTTGCGATTAACGAAAGGTTCCTTTTGTACACATTTTCAGAACTTGTGATTATTGTCGGTAGAAATGCCGTTACGCCGTGTTTTATCATTTTTTGACAGGCGTATATAAAGTCGGATTCCGTCAGTTGAGGACTTGAAAAGTCCACTCCCATATATCCATTTACTTGCAGGTCGATAAGTTTCATTATAATCCGTTTCCTTTAATCTAATCTGGTATAGTCATTATACCAGTAGTCGCCATTTGTGCAATAATATTTTTTTTTAGGCTTGACATATCTGCCGGCTATCTGGTATATTATATGTACCAGATTTGGAAAATTGATATGGATAAAGAATTACTTGGGATAAAAGTTGTAAGAAAAGTAATCCAGCTTGTTTCTACGGGAGTCTTCAAGCGAGGGCGGAAACTCCCCGCAGAAAGAGTCCTTTGTGAAAAACTGGGCGTAAGCAGGGGGACGTTAAGACAGGGGCTGGCGGATTTGCAGAGTCTTGGGGTAATCAGGATTGTGCCAAGAAGCGGTATCTATATAAGAAAATATTCAGAGAAAAAACTGCCGCCCAAAGTTCTGCCGCCGAATTTCAAGGATGTGAGTCTGAATGATATTATAAATGCAAGAAAAATTATTGAGATACCATCGCTTAAACTTGCCTGCGAAAATGCGACAAGAGAGGAAGTAGGCGTTTTGGACGGTATTATTAGCAAGATGACAAAAACGGTCGATGATTTGCCTGATTTTCTAATAAACGATATGAATTTCCACAAGGCGATTGTCGCAATGAGTAAAAATCTTGTTCTGGTAACGGCGTTTGAAGCTATTTCTGAATATTTGAAATATTCACAGGTGTACAGCAGCATTCACGAAGGTGAGGAAGAAAAAGCGTTGAACTTCCATAAGAAAATTTTTGACGCTATCCGGAAAAAAGATGCCAGGCAAGGCGTGAAGATACTTGGACAGCATTTAGATGAAATTTTAGAAACTTCAAAATTATGAAAGAGTTACTTATGAAAAATGTATGTGGAATTTTACAAACTGCGAAATTGAATCTTGAACAAACAGCGGTCAGGTTGAAAGTTTCTGACAATATACTTAACAGACTTTTAGAGCCCAAAGAAAAAATAGAGTTGACATTAAATCCAACTTTGAGCGACGGCAGGCATATACAAGTTAAGACGTATATCGTTAAGCACAGGGATTCGCTCGGACCGGCCAAGGGCGGGATAAGAATGTCTGCATCTGTAACGGTTGACGACATTCAGGGGCTTGCGATGGAGATGACGTGGAAAACTGCTCTAATAGGCGTGCCTTTCGGCGGCGGCAAAAGCGGCATACAGTTTGACCCGGTCGGAATCAGCCAGGAAGACAAGGAAATAATTATTCGTTCATTTACACGTGGTGCAATGCGGCACATTGGCCCGGAAATTTATGTGCCTGCTCCTGATATGGGTACAAATGAAGCTGATATGGGACATATAAGAGACTGCCTTGCGTATTCCAGAGGCCAATCCATAACTAACGGCTGTTATGTTACAGGCAAACCAATAATACTGGGCGGCATAGTAGGCAGAAAAGAGGCGACTGGAAGAGGTGTTGCATATACAGTTCTTGCTGCGTGTGAAAAGCTCGGACTTGACATAAAACAAACTCGTATAGCTGTGCAGGGCTTTGGCAATGTCGGCTCTATCGCTGCAATGGAACTTTCCGAATTCGGAGCAAAGATAGTGGCTGTCTCGGATGTAACAGGTGGGATAAAAGATGAGCATGGAATTGATATGAAACATTTAGCAGGATACGTAAAAGAATGTGGTCAAATTTGCGGCTATCCTGTGGCAAAGGAATGCACAAATGATGATGTTTTAACATGCGATTGCGATATTCTCGTTCCCGCTGCCACGCAGTCGGTCATAACCAGTGATATAGCCAAAAATATTAAAGCCAAAATTATTGCCGAAGGCGCGAATTCGCCAACTATACCGGATGCTGATGAGATTTTGGCACAAAGGAACATTTTTATTATCCCTGATATTTTGTGCAACGCTGGCGGTGTATTTGTGTCTTATCTGGAATATACGCAGGAAACGCAGCGTGAGCAAATGACACTTGAACAGGTTAATAAAAGACTTAACGAAAGAATGAATAACAGATTTGAACAGGTTTTTGATTATTCACAGAAAAATAAGTTAACAATGCGTCAGGCCGCGATGGATATAGCGGTTGGAAGGGTTGTGGAAGCGACACAGGCGTTAGGTGCACTTCCATAAGAACTGAAAGGAATTAATAATGAGTAAATCACAGGTTTTAGTGGTCGGCGGCGGTATGATTACGCAGGTGCAGATACTTCCCTCACTGTATCATTTGCAGAGGCAGGGAATTATTGGTGATATAAGTGTTTGTGCCCTGAATAGTGCGCCGCTGAAAGTATTGGCCGAAGATGAAGCATTAAAAAGAGCTTTTCCGAATCAGGGTTTCAAAGCGGTTCCTTCGCTCGACAGCGACCCGAAGAAAAATCAGCCCGACCTTTTCAAAAAGGCTATTGCCGAATTGCCGAAGCACAGCATTGTTGTAGTGGCGATGCCGGACCAGCTTCATTATATGGTTCTTAAAGAAGCGATTGCCAACGACCAGCATATAATGTGCGTAAAGCCGCTGGTGCTCAAATATAATCAGGCTCTTGAAATTGAAAAAGAGGCTTACGAAAAAGGTCTTGCCATTGGTGTCGAGTATCACAAGCGTCTCGACGACAGGGCTTTGTTTGCACGTCAGCAGTACAGGGACGGTTTGTTTGGCGAATTTAAAATCGGCCACGCAGAAATGAACGAGCCTTATTATTACAGACACTCTAATTTCCAGAACTGGTGTACCTGCGAAAATTCAGATATGTTCACTTATGTCGGCTGTCATTACATCGACCAGGTTCATTTCATTACAGGTCTGATGCCGAAGTCGGTTTCAGTTTACGGAATAAAAGATAAATATCCGAACGGCAACGAAGGGTATCTCTGGACGGATGGCAGAGTAATTTGGGACAACGGCGCATGCCTGCACGTTACTGATATTATGGGCTATCCCGACGACGGTCCCGGCGGAAATTTCCAGGGATTGAGAATGTACTGTGCAGGCAACGGCAGAAGCGGAATGCTTGTTCACAATGACCAATACCGCGGCCTGGAATATTGTTACGTTGAAAAAAGGGACGGCAAATATTATTCCGAGCCGAGTCCGGATTATTTCAAATATATAAATCTCGGCGACGGCGGCCTGACTCCCGTTGGTTACGGCTATCGGTCGATTGAATTTATTTTGAAAAATATTAATAAATGTCTGGGGGCTGATTTGAAACATCGCCAGGCATTGCTGAAGGAATTTGACAAACAGGGTGTTATGGCGACTCCCGCCAACAGCAGTTATAACGAATTGGTTATGGAAGCCGGAAGGCTTTCGATATTAAATGGCGGCAAGGAAGTTGAAATTATCTACGGCGAAAATGCCGGTGTGAAACTTAAAAACTAATTATCAGAGCCCCGACTATGAGGGAGGGGTAAAAAAGCAAAGAAAGGTATAGTTTAAAAATGGCTAAGGAATTTCCACTTGAGTCGGTATCAGTTGAAACAATTGAAACTAAATACAGGAAAGTATCAGGCAAAATCCCGAACGATAAAACGATAGAACAAATTAAAACACTGCGGGAATTTGAAGCACGCAGTATGCGCGGCCAGCTTCCTGTTGTCTGGGACCACGCACAGGGCATAAATGTCTTCGATGCTTATGGGAATAAATGGCTGGATTTTTCATCGGGCGTTTTGATTACAAACGCCGGCCACGGTCATCCTGAAATCGTTAAAGCTATTATAAATCAGGCATCAAAGCCTTTGCTCACGACATATTGTTTTCCGAATCTGCCGAGAATCGATTTGGTTCAGAAGCTTGTGTCAATCGTGCCCAAAAAACTGAATAAGGTATTTCTTTTAAGCACTGGCGCCGAAGCAACTGAATGCGTTTTAAAGTTGATGCGAACTTATGGTAAAAAAGTCCGGTCGGAAGCGAAGAATATTATCGTTTCATTTACGGATGCTTTCCACGGCAGGACGCTCGGCTCGCAGCAGATGGGACCTCTGGGCACAGGAAGAGCGTGGATTAAAACCCTTGATAGGGAAATCGTTCATGTGCCGTTCCCGGACGGTTTCAGAAATGAAGATGTCAGCTTTGACTTGTTTGAAAAGACTCTGTCGAAATTGAAAATAAATCCTGACAATGTCGCAGGTGTAATCAGCGAGACGTATCAGGGAATCGGGCCGAATTTTATGCCGAAAGAATATGCGCAGAAACTTAGACAGTGGTGCGATACTTATAACGCATTACTTTGCTTTGATGAAGTTCAGGCCGGCTTCGGCAGATGCGGCACAATGTGGGGATTTGAGTATTATGAAGTTGTTCCCGATTTATTCTGCATGGGCAAAGGTTTCAGCAGTTCGCTTCCGATTAGCGGCGTGATTGGCCGGGCTGATGTGATGGATATGTATGGTCCGAATGAAATGACAAGTACGCATTCAGCAAATCCGATTTGCTGTGTGGCTGCTTTGGCGAATATCAATGTTATTCAAAACGAAAAACTCGTGCAAAACTCTGCCGAAGTTGGCAAGGTTTTAAAGAGCGAATTGGAATCCATTCAAAAAGAATTTTCTGATATTATTGGTTTTGCACCGGCAAAGGGTTTGGTCGGCGGTTTGCTGATGGTAAAGAAGGGCACAAAAGAGCCTGATTATGATTTAGCATGGAACATTGTATATGAGTGTTATAAAAAAGGCCTTTTGTTATTTGCACCTGTCGGCATTGGCGGTGGGTGTGTAAAAATAGCTCCGCCCCTATGTATAACCAAAGATGCGGTTATAGAAGGATGCGGTGTCATTCGCCAGGCAATTAGCGAGTTACATCTTGCGTAGATGAGTCGGGTTGGATTGCTTTTATTAAAAGTAAAGCTTTAAGGGAACTTATAAAAATTCGGAAAAATTGAGATTGCTTTCCCCGCCTGCGCGGGGAAAGTCTCTGTTTTATGCCGAAATGCCACAAAAACTCTTCCCAAGGGACATGAATTCATAAATAGAGTGTCCGCCATTCGTTTTAGCACATCCGTATTACTTACTATTTTTCTGTAAGTTAATGCAAGTTTTTACTGTATGACCAATCGTCGTATTTAAACAAAACCGCAATTTTCAGTACTAAAAAGCGGGTTTTTGCGGCTGATTTGACTTTTTGCACATACCTTGCCTATACTTATTGTCCTTATTTTATCTAACTTCCCCAATCAGGGTACTTAATTAACCAAAGGATTGACCCATATATAAATGAAACTTGACCATAGCCAAATCAGCAGAGTTCAGCAGGCTAATGACATAGTAGATGTTATTTCGGAGCATGTCAAACTTGTCCGCAAGGGCAGGGAAATGGTCGGAATGTGTCCGTTTCACGATGACCACAAGCCGAGTATGAATGTCAATACCGATAAGCAGATTTTTAAATGCTTCGCGTGCAGTGCCGGCGGGGATGTAATTAAGTTCGTTCAGATGCGCGAAGGTCTGACTTTTATGCGTGCAATCGAAAGACTTGCCGAGCGGGCGGGAATCAAACTTGACTTTGTCAAACGCCCGGCACCCGTGGGGCAAATGCCGGAGGCTGACGCCGCTGATGTCGAGAAAGTAAACCGCTGGGCAATGAAGTTCTGGCGCAAAAATCTGCTCGATGCCGAAATCGGCACAAAATGCAGAGAATATATCAACAGCAGAAGTCTTTCTGAAAGCACGTCCGAAGAATATTCGTTCGGATTTGCGCAGGAAAGATGGGACGACTTTTTGAACGCGGCGCGGCAGAGGAATATACCTGATAAGCTTATGCTTGCCGCTGGTCTGATAGTTTCCAATGATCAGGGCAATTATTATGACAAGTTCCGTAACCGGCTGATGATTCCGATTGTTGACGCGGCCGGGCGAGTTGTCGGCTTTGGCGGAAGGACGCTGGGCGACGACCCGGCGAAATATATGAACTCGCCGACGTCGATAATCTTTGATAAAAGCAATTGTGTTTACGGTCTTGATAAAGCGCGGCACGAGATTGTATCAAGCGGTACTGTCGCGGTCGTTGAGGGCTATACCGACGTTATAGCTGTTCATCAGGCCGGTTGCAAAAATGTGGTCGCGACGCTGGGAACGAGTTTTACGTCCGGGCACGCGAAACTTTTGCGGCGTTATGCGAAGAATATCGTTTTGATTTTTGACAGCGATGTGGCTGGTGCGGCAGCGGCTGAAAGGGCGATGGAGATTTGTCTTGCCGAGAGTATAGATTTGAAAGTTACCGCTGTTCCGCAGGGTAAAGACCCGTGTGATTTTGTTCTTGCTGCCGGCGGCGACGCATTTAAAAATCTAATCGATAACGCCACTGATGTTATGCAGTATCGCTGGGACAAGCTGACGGAAAAATTCGGCAAAAGCGAAAACCTGACAGACAGGCGGGCGGCAACGGATGAATATTTGCGGTCTGTCGCGACAGCGGCAAAAGGCGGAACGCTTGACGCTATTACGTTTGGTTTGATTGTAAACAGGTTGAGCAGGATTTTGCAGATACCGGCCGACGATATTCGTAGGGAATTGAGCCGGCGAAACGGACAGGGCAGGCAGGCTGTAGTTAATACCATCCAAAACGTGAAAGTGTCGAGCGTTGAATTTGAAAGTTTCGGCGAAAAGGCGCAGGCGGAGATTATCGAAGTGCTGCTAAATGAGCCGAGACTGCTTGAGTCGGCCTCCAAAAGAATCAAGGCGGATGATTTCGACGCGGCAATATACAGAGATGCCTGGCGGATTATCGAACAAACAATGGCTGAAAACGCAGAATTTTCACTTACAAGGCTGCTTGCAGGTGTTGAATCTGAAGAATTGGCGGCACTTCTTGTCAAATTGAGCGATAACGGTCAGGATATGGATAAACTGCGGAGCAGATTGAGCGGCGCGATTGATGCGATGCTGGAATATAAGCATAAACAAAACATAAATCTGAATAAAACTAAAGACGACGATATTCTTCAGAGAATTTCTGCGATAAAATCAAGGCCGGACAGACGAAACCCCGGTCTCATATCTACTTAATATTTTATGGGAAGAAAATGACAGCAAAGAAAAATACAGATAGCAAGGCAGTTAAGGGCAAAGAAAAAGACAAAGACCGCAAAGTCAGGATTCAGCAGGCCGCCAAGAATATCGAGGCACTGGCAGCCGCGGAAGCTGCGCTCAAAAAGGCACAGCCGCAGCAGTCGGAAGATCAGACGGCCGAAACTCCGGCCGTGGCAGAGGCGGCTCCAAAGACTGTCGAAGAAAAGATTAAGCTTCTCATCGAGAAGGCCAAGAAAAAGGGCTACATCACTTATGAAGAGATGAACAACGAGTTGCCGGACGAGTCCATTTCACCTGCGAGGCTTGAAAATCTGATTATGACGCTCGACGAGATGGGCATTTCGCTTTTGGACGAAGCGGAAATCGAAAAACAGGACGACGAAGAGGAATTTGAAGTCGATGACGAAGTGTTTGTCGATGAGGAAGCCGAAACGGCCGAAGATACCGAAGATGCGTTGCTGGAAACCGAACTAATGGACACTGGCAGAATCGACGATCCTGTGCGAATGTATCTGACGCAGATGGGCGAGATACCGTTGCTGACTCGCGATCAGGAAATTTCGCTCGCCCGTAAAATCGAACTTACACGAATGGCGTTTCGACGCAAAGTGCTCGAAAGCGATTATTGCGCAGTTGCCGCTATCGAGATTCTTCAGCAGGTCAGCGACGGCTCATTGCCGTTCGACAGAACAATGAAGATGAGCACTTCTGAAAATCTTATTCGTTCAGTCGTCAGAAGCAGGCTGCCGGAAAATTTGAAAACTGTAAATAAACTTTTGGAAAAAAACACTAAACTCTTCAACCAGTTCGTACAGGAAGCGAACGAGACTGAAAAGAAAAAGGCTCATAAGCAGCTTAAATTTAATCGCGCCAAGACAGCGACGCTTCTCGAAGAGCTGAGTCTGCGAACAAGCAGGATTCAGCCTTTGATGAAAAAACTCGAAGGCATTCTCGGAAAGCTGCATCAACTTCAGCAGCATATTTCGGCAGGCCCAAGCGAAGATTATATGCAGGAAGACATCGACGCGATGATGCAGGAATATAACGGGATGCAGGAAATGGTGCTCGAAACGCCGGAGCAGCTTGAAAAAAGACTCAAGGCGGTTCGCGCGGTTTTCTCGCAGTATGAACTTGCCAAACGGCAGCTTTCGAGCGGAAACCTTAGGCTTGTCGTTTCTATCGCCAAGAAATATCGTAACCGCGGCTTGAGTTTTCTCGATATCATTCAGGAAGGCAACACCGGCCTGATGAGAGCCGTCGATAAATACGAATACCGTAGAGGCTATAAATTCAGCACCTACGCGACGTGGTGGATTCGTCAGGCTATTACTCGTGCTATCGCCGACCATGCTCGCACAATCAGAATTCCTGTTCACATGATTGAAACGATGAGCAGGCTGCGCATCGTGAGCAAAGAACTGCTGCAAAAACTCGGACGCGAACCTACGATTGAAGAAATCGCAGCAGAAACACAGTTGACCGTTTCAGAGGCGCGACGTGTTCTGAAAATATCCAAGCATCCAATCAGTCTCGACAGACCAATCGGCGAAAGCGAAGACAGTTACTTCGGCGACTTCATCGAAGATGAATCGGCTGAATCGCCGGTGCAGTCTGCGACACACGAAATGCTCAAGGACAGAATTGACGAGATTTTGAAAACGCTGACCTATCGTGAACGTGAAATTATTAAACTGCGTTACGGTCTGGGCGACGGCTACACATATACGCTTGAAGAAGTCGGCAGGATTTTTAAGGTTACTCGTGAGCGTGTTCGTCAGGTTGAAGCAAAAGCGATTCGCAAACTTCAGCATCCGGTCAGAAGCAGAAGACTGGAAGGTTTCGTTGACCAGAAGTCGGCGTAGCCATAGAGAAAGAATTTGTTTTTAGCCACAGAGAACACCGAGCTCACAGAGATGGTATATAAATTAAATCTCTGTGTTCTCTGTGAACTCTGTGGCTATTATTTTAGTGGTTCGTAGAATTTTTCAGGCTTTGGCCCCAGTGTATTTATAAGCGTTCCGATTTTTTCAATATTACATTCGATTTTGTCGCCGGCCTTGAGGAAATTGCCCGTGGCCATCGCGACGCCTTCTGGTGTTCCGGTCGCGATAATATCGCCCGGCTCGAGCGTCATCATATTACTCAAAAACGAAACAATGTCATAAACATTGTAAATCATATCGGTTGTATTTGCGTTCTGTCTAACCTCGCCGTTGACCTTCAGCGTCATTTGCAAATTCATCGGGTCGCCAATCTCGTCAGCGGTAACAATGCACGGGCCAAGCGGCAGAAAACCATCCGCCCATTTGCCGTTGAGCCAATCGTAAAATTCGTCCCACGGCCTTTTCTCGCGGCCTTCCTTAAAAGTAACGCTTCTGGCTGAAACATCGTTTGCTATCGTATAACCTGCGATGTGGTCTTTCGCATCCTGCGGGCTGACGCATTTTGCGGTCTTTCCAATCACAATCACAAGTTCAAGTTCATAATCGATTTCTTTGCTGTACGCTGGCCATGGGATTATTGCGTTCGGATGATTCATTACCGTAATCGGTTTAATAAACGGGCGGGGGACTGTATTTTGTCTGGGCGAAGCGGTTAGGCCGAGTTTAAGGCCCGCTTCGATAATGTGTTTTGCGTAATTGCCGGCCAGCGCGAGGATTTTACCCGGTTTGGGTATGGGAGCTAAAAGCTCTACCGCAGCAGGATTGATAAATGCGGTGTTTTTATTAACGAGCGATTTGGCTTTCTCAATGTTTTGTGGGTAATTGGAGATTATCTCTGTAACGCTGTCGAATCCTGATGACAAATCAATAATACCTCTGTTTGTCAGGGCGCCAAAAGAGAATACGTCATCTTTTTTGAATGTAACCAGTTTCATAGTCTAAATTTACCTTAAATTTATGGTTTTTTCTTGCTTTTATGGGACTTTTTATTCATTATACCGATTGTACTATTGCACTCATATCTTAACTTAATGGAAGTCGCCGACGCTCCAAAGCTCGTGAAGCAGAGGCGATAATTTAGTGAAATGGTATTTGCAGAATAGATTTAAGTCAATGCAAATATGCTAATGGCGACGGAGCGAAGTTATGGCGATAAAAGAATTGATTTCCAGGACAACTAAGTGGTTCGCATCGAAAAAGAATGACAACGGCTTGTATGAGCCTTTGCAGGGGACGCAATCCAAAAAATCCGGCAGTAATCCTTCCAATATCGTGCCTCTTAGAACAGAATCCAAACCCGACCGCACCGAAGCACTGCAGATGATTCAAAATTCGTTCGAGCAGCTTGTCGATAAACTCGGCGGTATCAACGACCATCTCGGCAAACAGGTTGAGCAGAACGCTGAACTGCTGAAACGCATAGATGAAATTCCGCAACTGCTTCAGAATTTTCCGGAGAGTATGAAAACTCAAAAGTTCGTTGTCGAATCTTTGATTGAACAGCTCAAGTCGCAGGCGTTAAAGAATCAGCAATTTAGTGAGACGGTTGCGAAAATTCCCGCTGCTTCGGAAGAGCAGACCGCCGCTGTGAAGGAAATGGCCGGTCAGGTTGCCGCTCAAGCCGCGGTCGATACGCAGATTCTTGAGGGTATGCGGAGATTTAACAATATAACTGACAAGCTCAACGGCAATGTCGCAGAACAGGCTCAAAGCATTAATCAAATGAGCAGGGCGTTTACCGCCGGCGACCAATATCTTAAATATGTCATTAATACACAGCATAAGCGGTTTATGTGGGTTTTTGTCGGTGCTTTGACGGTGTGTACGCTTGTGGTAATTGCGCTGTTGATTGTCATTTTTGTGCTAAAATAAGATTTCTATTTACAACTGTTTGGGCGGACAGTAGACTACGCCTGTTCTTTTAAAAAGAAAATATTGATTACGAAAAAGGGAACACGGTTAGAAGCCGTGACGGTCGCGCCGCTGTAAGCGTTTGTTGACCAAAAGAAGTTGTACCACTGTTTTGAGATTTCAAATTTGAGATTCGAGACGGGAAGGGTTCTTTTGGAGAACGCAAGTCAGAAAACCTTGTCGGAATCATAAATTTGTTGAGAGTTCTCGCGTAAGGAACACCGACAGATATGCTGTGCATTTTGCAGCATCTTTGTTTTGGATTATAAAGCCGCCGTTCCTTATTCGGGAACGGCGGCTTTTTTTGTTTTATTAGTTTTGTCCAATTCCACAAAGCGAAATGCTTTTTGAGGTCTGCCATGTTGCGGTCGTTTAATCACGGCCGCAACAAGACCCAAGTTGGACATCAAGTGCAATTCCCGCGCGGACGGGAAGCAAATTTAATGAAATATAACCTTGTTTTTTGGAGTAGAAGAAAATGTTGAAGAAGTTATTTAGTTTAGTAATTGTGTTTGCACTTTGCAGTTCAATTTTTGCAATTCCGGTAAATTACGGCGGTATAACAGTTCAGGTTGAAAGTTTAATCGGAACGGGCAGTAACCAGACAATGATAGTAGTCGATTGGGAAAGCGGTTTGACACAATCTCACGCATGGCTGTATCAGTATAACGGAACGGCAACAGTCGCCGATGCCTTTGACGCATTGGCGGCGGCTTGTGATTTTGCGTGGTCGCAGAGCGCCTTTGTTCAATACATAAATTACAACGACGGACTCGAAAGTCACGCAACTGCGAATCTCGGCTGGCTTTCATTTTGGAATAAAGATTCCGGCGGTGATTGGGCAATGAATAACGATGGCGTTTATGTACAGCAGCTTGTAAACGGCAGTTGGTCCGGCGCAGTGGCTGATGATTTTCCAAACTGGGGCAACGCAGGGCCTGCAATCCCGACACTTCCTGAACCAATGACAATAGTATTGTTTGCAATTGGTGCATTCATAACTCGCAGAAATAAATGAATTGTAAATTTTTAGTTATTGTTCTTTTCATTACAGCTTTCTGTAAAGCGTATAACTACGATGCTAATGATTTTGCGTTCGAGTGTACAAATTATGTTGAAGGGACGGGTGTCTTTGCAGACAGACTTGTGCCGACCGAAAAATTTAATCATCCGGAAACGGCGTTAGGTCGGCCGACACAGCAAACAACGGGCGATGGATGGTTTATCCCGCCTGGACAAAGCTGTCCTGTTGTACCTGTGTATCCGGCGTTTCGATATTTCGAGGTTGTTACATTAGGCAGCGGCGGTTCTATAACTTTAAAATTCAACCACCCGGTAGCTAATGACAGAAATAACCTTTACGGAATAGACTTTATAATTTTCGGCAATGCCTGTTACAGCCTCGGCAGTAAACAAACCTGGACTAACGGAAATCCTGAAAATACCGTTGTCAGCTCAATGTTTGTTGACGAACCTGGGATAGTGTCGGTCAGTCAGGACGGCGTAAACTGGTATTACTACGGTTCACCAAAGGCAGATATTTTTGCGCCGACCGCGGGTTATCAGTGGGATGATGTAAACAATGTATGGGCAGGTGAACTTAATCCTACAAAACCTGTCAACCCGGAACTGACTAAAGCCAGTTTTTATGGCTCAAGTATTGCCGCTATAATAGATGCTTACGATGGCGCAGCGGGCGGAACCGGTTTCGATATAAACGATGTCGGACTTGACTGGATTATGTATGTAAGAATTGAAGACGACGCTGCAAGCACCGTTTTAACGGATATTGACGCGGTGGCAGATGTCGCAGCGTGCGGAGATTATAAACATCCGTTTCCGGCAGGTGATTTGAATTTTGACTGTCGGGTAAATTTTGCGGATTTCAGTGTGATGGCAGGAAACTGGCTCGATTGTACATGGGAGTGTAAATGATGACGGAACGAAAATTTCAAAATGGTTTTACGCTCGTTGAATTGCTCGTTGTTATTTCTATAATAGCATTACTGCTTGCGGTTCTCCTGCCGGCTCTTTCAAAGGCCAGGCAACAGGCGCAAAGCCTTGTGTGTATTAGTAAAGAAAAACAAATTATGATCGCCTGCTTTGCGTATATTCAAAATAATAATTATTATTTTCCGCCTGCGGTGTTGGCGGTTAATTTTACCACTTCAAGTTCCACTTTCAGCTACTGGGATTTTATCGCTGTCAAAGACTGGACAAAAAATCTGGTTACAATCAAACCTGGTATCTTATGGCAAAAACAATTAATAGACCAGATATATCAGTGTCCATCCTATAAAGGCGGCGATAATTCAATTGGCGCAGAGTACACCGGCTACAACTACAATACCACTTATATAGGTCATGGATTCGGCGAACCTGTCGAAATGCCTGTAAAAATTACCGACGTAAGACGTCCCGGTGAATGTGCGGTGTTTGGCGACGGTGGATATGCCAACGGAGCCAATAAATTTATGCGAGCGCCATTTGGCGGCGACCCGACTTTGATTGCGGCAGGTACGCAGGCTTACAGGCATCGCATAAAAACCAATGTTGTTTTTTGTGACGGGTCGGCAGTGTCCAGAAAAGAATGTTATAAAAACGCGGATAAGGCAGCCGAGGGGAATATTGCTGACGGTACAGGATTTTTGTCGCCAGATAACAGTCTTTACGATTTGAAATAATTTCTTTCTTTTTTACTTCCACATTTTATAATTGTGTCCGTGGATAAACTTTTGCGGACAACATGGCGAGGTATCAAAAATCTTCAGCAGTTTTTCGGGCATAATTACTGCAAATGCTGCCGAACAATTATTTCTGACGGGGATGAACATTTCTGCTCCGGTTGCTGGTCGCAGTTGGGTCTTTGCTTTGTTGACGGGTTTTGTACTCGCTGCGGCAGGGAAGCCGGACAATTCGGGGAAGTAAACGGCTGTCCCAAATGCGAAGACGAAATATTTCATTTCGATGCGATAGCCTGCGCAGGAATTTATCATCCGCCGTTGAGCGAGCTTATTGTCAGATTCAAATTGTCCAACCAAATTTCACTGCTGCCGGTGCTGACGGATTTTACGCAGAAGACTTTTTCGCGGATGCGGTTTCCCGGTAAAATCGATTATCTGGTTCCTGTTCCATTGTACTGGCTAAATCATTTTCGCCGTGGTTTCAATCAATCGCATCTGCTTGCGAGAAGTCTCGATATGCCGGGTGTGAAAGTGAACCGCGATCTTGTAAAGATTCGCCGGACAAAAAGCCAGACGGCCGTTACATTTGCCGAAAGGCAAAAAAACCTGCTTGGCGCGTTTGCAGTGCGGAAAAACCACGATTTTTCAGGCAAAAACGTCTGCTTGATTGATGATGTCAAGACAACAGGGGCGACTTTGAACGAATGTGCCAAAGTTTTGAAGGATGCCGGTGCGGCGAAAGTTTTCGCCTTTGTGCTTGCAGTCGCAGGGCAGAAAAAGTAAATTAAGCACTGAATTTATAAAGATTTATATCGCATTTGTCGATATAACTTGTATATAAAATTACACTTGGATAGTCTGTACAAAGGACGAAGATATGAGCAACAAATATTCAAAATTAATGATGATATCCATTGTCGCTGTTGCCGCGGGTATAACATCGGCAGATAATTTGGCCTCCCCATTGGCGGCTGAAGCGTTTTATCAGTCAGGCTGTCAACTTTGTTCCAGCCCCAATGCCGATCTGGCACAGGCCAAACAGGCGATGATTTTGTTCAACGCCGCGCTTATGCTCGATAGAAGGGCTGATGATATTCCGCCTGAAATTATTAATCTTGCAGGGCGGTATCCGCAGAGCGATTTTTCGCCGACAGTTCGGATTGCGCTCGATAAGTATCTTGAAATCGGCCGCAACGCCGACCTTGACGTTTCTTTAAAAGCAGTCCAATATCTCATTGAAAAACTCGGCAGCCGCGAGGAGCGTCAAAAGTTTCTTGCAGATGTGGTAGATAAATACGGTAAAACAAATCCATTCTTTGCTTCAGAACTGGCAACTCAACTTGCATTTCTGGTCGCTGAAACCGCAGATACCGATACTGCACAGAAGTATCTTATGTACGCTTTTTCCGCAAATAATTATAATCGTCTGGCATTCAATACGCTTGTGGACACAGCGCAGCAAACCAAGCAGGGTATTTCTTATGCTTCGTATTTGCAGAGTCTGCGTTTGGCGGTAAGGACAAATCCGCTTGATTTGGAGTCGGCGTATAATTTCGCAAGATTGGCCGAATCAGTTGGGCTTTATACCGCAGCGGCGGCAGGGTACCAATATTGTATTCAGGCAAACAGTTACTTAAATCCATCAGAACAATATGCCGCGGAATATTATAGGCCGTGGGCTTTGAACTGTATGAACACACGAAATTATCGTGCATGCAATACGGTTCTTCAAAAGGTTCGCGGATTCGGCGTATATGATGTCATGATTGAGGCTATTGCGGCCGCATCAGCCAAACAAAGTGGCGATGCAAAAGAAAGTCAGGCAATTTTCAACAGCATAAACGCCCGTGCAGCGGGCATTCTTGCCGGCAAAACCACTGCCACAGCCGCTCAACTTCAGGATTATGCCTGGTTTTATGCCTTCGTGCAGGACAGCAATTCCGATGCGCTGACCTGGGCGACAAAGGCTTATGACGCTGACAATAATTCAGTCAGTGCGCAGGCCTTTTTAGCTTATGCTCTTGTTGTGAACGGGCAAAAAGATTTGGCAGTGCCGATGCTCCAAAAAATTGAAAACACAAGCCAGGTTGCAGCTATTGCCAAGGCTATGATTTTCGACGCGAATGGAAATGACAGTAATGCGGTTGAATTGCTCAAAGTAGCTGTTCAGTCGTCTCCTGGTACATTCGAGACCCAAAAAGCAAAAGCTTTGCTCAAGAAGCTCGGCTCTGAATATGTTTCGCCGGTTGATTCTGGTGCACTTGAAACTGTTCTGCTTAACGAATACGGCCAGAGTGTATTCAGTGGGTTTATGCCTCCGGATAATATGCTTACCGTCTCGCTTAAAACGGCCGGCAATGCTTTTTCTTACGGTACGCCGCTGGATATGCAGCTTTCCATTGTGAATAATTATACCGAGCCGATGGTTGTCTGTCCGGATGCTGTTTTCAAAGGCAATATACGTGTCGATGTTCGTATCAGTGGAGATTTGACCGAAAAGTATGAAAATTATATTGTCCGTACGGTAAGGCCTTCGTATGAAATCAAGCCGGGCGGTGCGTTATTCGTTCCACTGAAATTGTCTGACGGTGCATTAGGACCAATGCTCGACGACCATCCGCAGGCGAATCTGAATATGGAAATTACAGTTTATATCGACCCGCAGACTGCTGCTGATGGGAGCGTTAAAAGTATTTTCGGCACTGACCCGATAAAGGTTGTCGTGAAAAGAAGAAGCCTTGGACTGGATACTTTGTACTTGCAGCAGAGGTTCGATGCTTTGAAATCCGGCAAACAGGGGCAGAAAATCAAATCCGTGCAGTTGTTCGCAGGCATGCTTGCCGAACAGCAGAGTCTGGCAAATATGAAAAACAGGTACAAATTCCTGTATTGCGAGCCGGGACTGCTGACTTCTGCATTGTCAAAATGTATGCTCGAAGACGATTGGGTGCTGAAAGTGCACACTATGGCGGCTCTGCAGAATGTAAACCTTGATTATCGGCTCATTGACTCAATTTCATCGCAGTTGGATTATAAGGATTGGCCGGTCAGACTTATGTCAGTTTTCACCCTTGCGGGAAAACAGGGGGATAATTTTCAGGAAGTTGTTAAATGGGTAAACTCCAACGACAGTAACCAGTTTGTTAAGGATATGGCCGCAGAACTTATAGCGGATAATAAATAACCAATACAAATAGTTGGCGGTAATTATTTCACACATTAAAAAGACTTAAAATGTCTTGTGTTGTTTAAGCCTTAAAAATGCAGAGGTTACGAATATTTATTTTTTTTATTTTAATCTGTAATTTAGGCGAAATTTTTGTTGTAAATCTCTTGGTAGTTTAGTATTATTTCCGCCTCAAACGAAGTTGAATTATAACATTATGTTTTAGAAAGGATTTTTAATATGCCCGCAAAAGTAAATGAAGAAAAGTGCACAGGTTGCGAATCATGTGTTGATGCATGCCCGGCTGAAGCGATTAAGATGACTGACGGCAAGGCCGTTGTTGATGCGGATACTTGTGTTGACTGTGGCGTTTGTGTTGATGAATGTCCGGTCAGCGCCATCGAAATGGAATAAGTTAGTATTTACAGTAAAAGCAGGTTATACTTGCTTAGGCTTAGTGGCCCTATCGTCTAGCCCGGCCTAGGACACCGGGTTTTCATCCCGGCGACAGGGGTTCAAATCCCCTTGGGGCTATTGATTACAGCCAGGATTACATTTTTTAATGTGTCTTGGCTGTTTTTGTATTTATGTGGAAGCTCGTGCGGTACAAATATACGTAGCTCATTTAAATTGTGTTACAATTATATCGTTTAATCTTGAAAAACAAGCACTTAGGATAGATTTTGCTAATGGAAAATACAACGATTCAAAGTGCTACCTTACGCCAAGCTGTGCGTTTTTTTGCAGCCACTGGCCATCACAATTTTCTTCTGTGCACTTATACCATACAAAAAAATGCGACCCCTCTTTCATCCTATCCACTTCTTTCATAACTTTCCCGCAAACCGGACAAAGCCCTTTCTCTTCGGCAGACTGAAATTTCGCACTATTTGCGACCAGGTAATTCATTTGTATAACTCCTTTCATACGTCTTCATTGTTTTTTTAACGGAATTTGTTCCCTTTTTAATTTTATGTTTGGGAAATTTTTTGGCTAACTTCTTACTAATGTAAATTCCGCCGCCAAGCAATTGCCTTATCGCATCTATGATTTTTTCAGACAACTCATCTTTTGTAATGTATCCTCTTGCCCCTGCGTCGAATGCCTGTTTAATGTATTCCAGTTCATCACTCACAGAAAACATCAGCACAATCAAATTTGGACACAGCGTCTTTATCTTTTTTATAACCTGAATACCTGTCTCTTTTTTGAGAAGCATATCTACAATCGCCAAATCAATTTGCTGTGTTTTCACCGCCTTGACAGCCCCTGCGAAATTGCCGGCTTTGGCGCGTACTTCAAGGTCCGCTTCAAGATTAATAAGCTGTGCCAATCCATCGCATATGATAGGGTGATCATCGACAATAAGAATTCTTTTAATTTCTGCCGCAAGAACAGTGCTGTTTTCCTTTTTGCTCACAATATGTCCGCCTGGAAAATTTCTGATAACTTATGGAAACGCATAATTAACTGTGTGCCGTGCTATACAAGAATGTCCTCAAGAAGACGGTCAAAAACGACATTCAATCGCGTATCAATGTCGTATGTGCCCTCCATAAGCCGATGCCGAATCCTAAGAATTTTATTTTTACGAACTTCCGGCAATGAGCAAACGCTTTGCAATGTTGGAACGGTTATTTTACCTCTGATTTTTTTGCTGGCGCCCCAATTAGAGGAGATATCTGTATCCTCGGATATTACAGTCGATTCGTTATTTTGTTGGCTTAAATCCGACATTTTTACACCTCTTTACAAAAGTTTGACAAGCTACGAAAATCATTACAAACAATTATACAATCAAGCTGCCAACCCATATTATGTGTTTCGCAGCCTTCCATGCTGCGTTTGTTTTCTGCCAGGTCCGACAACTCCTTTTTATTTGAATATCCGTTTTCTGTCAAACCTGACATTTATACTTCTACTTCCATTCCTACCTTAAAAGGCTTTCAACTCTATTAACAACTGCCCCCGATGATAACATAAGTCTTATCTCTGTAAATCAGTGTTACATCCGTTTTTGATGTCGATGAAAACCATTATCTTTGTGTAGGCCGAATGCGAAGGGGAAAAAGTTTGTCTCGAAAATGTTCTGTTGAGAAAGGCATATCTGCAGAATATGATTGGGATATAATTAATCTTTATCCTGACTTTTTGCCCATCTTATTGAATACCGGAGTAGTTCGGGGGCATTGTTGATGCCCAATTTTTCTTTAATGCGTGTGCGGTAAGTCTCGATTGTTTTTATACTTAAATGAAGTTGTGTTGCTATCAGTGAAGCCTTTAAACCTTCACCAATCATGCGAAAAATTTCTAATTCACGGTCGCTAAGATTATCTATTGATGTTTTTGCTGTATCAGATTTGTCGCCTGCGATTTTATGGAGAAACTTCTTTAAAATATTATCGCTGACAAATATCTCGCCGTTTAGAACCGTGCGAATTGCCCTGATAATATTTTCAGAGACAGCATCTTTCATCAAATAGGCTTTTGCACCTGCTAAAAGTGCTCGCTCGGCATACACGGATTCATCATGAATGGAAAGGACTATGACAGATATTTTCGGGTATTCTGCCTTAATACTCTTGGTCAGTTCAAGACCATTTGAATTCTTCAGGGAAATGTCGGCAATAACGATATCTGGTTTCAATTCAGTAATATCTTTCAGTGCCTGACAAGCATCTTCTGCCTGACCGCATACATTCAGGTCTTGTTCATGATTGATAATCACGGCAAGTCCATCTCGTACCACAGGGTGGTCATCGACGATAAAAACCAGCGTTTTCTTTTCAGCCGTTTTATCTTGTTTTTTCTTTAATGCCATATAACCATTCTTTATCAGAGATAACTATGCTTTGTTCGGAAAAATACATTTCACAATTGTTCCACCCTTATTGCGTTTACGAATATCAAGCGAGCCGCCTATCAGGTCGGTGCGGTATTTCATAATTTTTAATCCAACCCCTTTTCTATTTGGAGATAACTTCGGGAAATCCAGCCCGTCATTTTCAATTGACAGAACAATTCCTTTTTTTGTCAAACGAAGATTTATTACAATATTAGTTGCGTTGCCATGTCTGACTGCATTGGTAATCGCTTCCTGAACAATCCGATAAATTTGCTTTGCCTCAACAAGATTCTTAACAGAGACAGAGTGTCCGCACTTGAACCGGCAGACAACGTCCATAGTTTTTCCTACGGTGGATGCCAGTGTTTTTAATGCAGAGACCAAACCGCCTGTTTCAATATCAACGGGATAAAGCATTCTGGCGATGTCTCGTGTCTGTACTATTGCCTTGTTTGCAAGTTTTGATATTAATAAGGCATTTTTCATTTCTTCAGAAGATATACCCTTAAGTTTCAGTGCCAATCCTTTGCACTTAATAGCAATGCCGGTAAGTACCTGCCCCATACCATCGTGCATTTCCTGGCCTATCAGTTCTCTTTCTCTTTCAGTTATGTCGAGGATTTCTTTTTCCAGTCGTCTGCGTTCCGTAAAATCTCTTTCAGTTGTTGTAACGGCAAATGGTTTCCCCATTTCATCCCTTAACAAAGTTGCTGTAAGGGAGATATTCAATATAACATTATTTTTTGTTGTGCGATGTGTTTCAAATAATTCGACGCTTTCTCCATTCAACACTCTCTCGGTCAGCAACCTCATTTCGTCCTGCTTATGGCCGGGGGTTAACCTGCTAATATTCATCGTCATCGCTTCAGCTTTGCTGTATCCATATATACGCTCTGCGCCGAGGTTCCAGGTAATGATATTGCCTTCCAAATCCTGTACTGTAATCGCATCGTTTGAGTTGTGTACCACTGCGGCCAATAGTCTCAACTCGTTTTCTATGTGTTTGCGTTCAGTTATGTCGTGGCCGATACAAAGGATTTCAGTAATATTGTTCTGTTCATCGTAAATTAACTTGTTTGCCCAGTAAACCCATACCAGACGGCCGTTTTTGCAAACATTCTCATTCTCATAAGTAGCATAAAGTTCAGGCTTTTGTTTGATATCTTCGATTAACTGTGTATGGTTTCGGCCGGAGCTGTCTTTCCTGGGTATTATTTTTCCTATTATGTTTTTGCCAAGGAGTTCATTTTCAGTATAGCCAAAGAACTTTTGAGCGAACACATTGAGGAAAATTATTTTTCCATTTTTGTCCACACGCAGAATAATACAGTCGATATTCTCTACAAGCTGGCAGTATTTATCCTCGCTAACATCGAGCATCTTCCTGGCATGCTCAAGCTTTGTGGTTATATTTTTTAATTTTTTCGTTAGACTACTCACCTTTCCTGCCTTTGCCTTTACCGCAATCCACATCGTAAAATCGCAAAGAGATGCTCCAAATAAAATCCCCTTGATTTTAGCAATATTAAATAAACTTGTCAATCCTGTATCTGATGGAAAACCGTCCCTTGAATCTGTATTATGTAGGGAATTTCACCGACAGGCAGGTAGGCCATTCTCCTTACAATATAAACAGGCTCTACACTGATTTACATACTTATTCCTTATGTTATCATTCGACTCCGGAGTGGAGTATTGTCGGTGTTGTTCCGCGAGTGTTTGTGAATGTAAGAAGTTTATTATGTCGCGATTCAAGTAATCACAAAATGCGCTAATAGTACTAAAACCGATAAAAATATTAATTAATTAAAGGAAGAAGATTATGAAAAAATTGACTACAATTATTTTGTTGTCTGTACTGACAACAGCAGGCTTGGCTAATGTTATAGTGCTGGGCACGGCGGAGAACTTCGCGGTACTCGGCGGCTCTACGGTTACTAACACCGGCATGACTGCCCTCGTAGGTAACCTCGGTGTAAGTCCGGGAACGGCCATCACTGGTTTCTATGGTACGATTGAGAATGATGGTCCGGGGACATTTACGGGAACGTCGCATCAGGGTGATGCGGTTGCGCTTCAGGCGCAGAATGATGCCCTCAATGCGTACAATTTTCTGGCAGGGCAAACGGCCGATGTTACGTATTCGAGTGGTCAGGATTTGTCACTTGTTCTCACACCAGGTGTCTACCATATTACGGGATCGGCTGGGTTGACCGGAACGCTCACTCTTGACGGTATGGGCAACTCCAATGCGATATTTATCTTCCAGATAGATAGCACGCTCATTACCGCTTCTGCCTCGTCCGTGTCCCTAATCAATGGTGCCAACGCCGACAACGTTTATTTCCAGGTCGGCTCCTCGGCTACCCTCGGCACAGGCACAAGTTTTGCGGGGACAATCATCGCCTCTGCGAGCGACACACTTAACACTGGTGCCGGCGTGAATGGTCGGGTTATTGCCCTCAATGGAGCTGTGACGCTCGACAACAACGTAATCACAATTCCTGAACCAGCAACAATTTGTCTGCTTGGCTTAGGTGTTTTAAGCATTATTCGTAGGAAGAAATAAAAAAATAGTGATGCAATTAAGTAAGGGACTCTGCCGGCGCAAACTTTCTCTTTGTGCCGGCCGTTCTCATCATTAAAGCATTGGCGAAATGTCTAATATACAGGTAAGGGATTTTGCCGACAGACAGATAGTTGATTGGACTCACACCAGAAACAGGCTCTACACTGATTTACAAATATTTTTTTGCTGTTACCCTGATTGAATAAATTAAACCAACAGCAAAGCGGCAGATGAATAGATTTTTTCAGACGATTAGTCAAATTAATATTAGTCAATTCTGAACTGCATCGAAATTATAAAGCTGGATTTAATAATTTTTTAGGAGATATAAAATGTTAGCTGTAATTGAATGGAATGCTCTTATTGTTGAGCCGGTTCGTCAAATGTTGACAAGGATAATGGCTTATCTTCCTGTCCTGCTGGGAGCATTGATAATCCTGATAGTAGGCTGGATTGTGGCCAAGACAATTAGACGGCTGGTTGACTGGCTTCTTAAGACTGTACGCTTCGACATGCTTGCCGACAAGGCGGGAATATCGGAAATTCTCAAGAAGGGGAATATGGATGTTTCGGCCAGACGGTTGGTAAGCGGAATAGTTTATTGGCTGATTATCATTATGGTTTTAGTGATGGCGGTTGATGCGCTGGGGCTGCCGAAAGCTTCTGATGTTCTGGCAAGTTTATTTGCTTACATACCCAACGTTATTACCGCATTGCTTGTTCTGATAGTTGCTATGTTCCTGGCAAATTTTGTTTCAGGAATAGTCCGCACAGCCGCCGGCAATGCCAATTTCCCTAAACCGGCGATACTTGCCGCGATAAGTCGCTGGGCTATTATAATTTTCGCAGCAACTATCGCACTGGAACAGCTCGGTATTGCACCGCTTCTGGTAACAGCTACTTTCAATATTATTCTTGGCGGCATTTGCCTCGCATTAGCTCTTGCGTTTGGTTTAGGCGGTAAAGATGCGGCTGCAAAGTATCTCGAAGAATTAAGACAAAAACGTAATGAGAAATAATAAGGATTTGCGAGTGGGCAGTTGGCTCTTTGTGAAATACTAATCCGAAAAAAGAAAGGGAATATTGTTATGCTTTATACTATAGCTGTAGTTTTGCTTGTATTGTGGCTTCTGGGGTTGGTGAGTTCCTATACAATGGGCGGTTTCATTCATGTTCTTCTGGTAATTGCTGTTGTGGTTGTGTTGATTAGAATTATCAGCGGACAAAAAGTTGTGTGAACTTTTCGTGAGTCAGGGCAACAAAATCAAAATGAGGCTTTTCTATGAATAAAACAATTTTGCTGGCAATACTTGTCGGGGGCATCGTTCTGATGGTTTACGGCGTTTCTGCGTCAAAGTCATTCAGTTCTGATATATCTCGCTTTTTCACCGGCTCACCTACCGATAAGTCGATATGGATGTTGATAGGCGGAGTTGTTGTAATCATCATCGGGCTGGCAGGTTTGTTGAGAGGCCAAATTAAATGAACCTATTATTTAAAGTTATAATTTTTAAAGGAAGGCTATGAGTAAGTACATGACCAGGTCGAAAGCGACGCAAATGTCTGACATGCAAAAGTCGCACAAAGCTCCGCATCAAGGACAAGTCGCCACCGCCATTTTGACGGATGAAGATATTTCCAGTCGGGCATACGGAATTTACGTCAAGAATGGCTGCAATGAAGGCCAAAGTGAAAAGAACTGGCTGTAAGCCGAACAGGAACTGAAGAACCGAGAGGAATGGCTGGAAGCTAATGAGAAGAAATGAAAAAATAAGTTTTTAAATTTTATAAAGAAATAACATAAAAATGAATTAGAAATTTAAAAGTTGAAAGGGGAAAAATGGAAAAGAAAAGAACAGTATCATTGTTTAGTATAGGGCTTGCCGCGGCCGCTGTGATAATAGTTGTTACGACTTTGTCGCTGCTTCCGATACGGTCGGTGCAGGCAAAAGAGCCTAATACTCCGGCAATGTCAAAACCGATGAGCGGATGCACAATGGGAGATATGAACAAGTGCATGGCTGATTGCATGAAAAAATGCCAGGCCAATATGGAAAACGTGTCCGCTGCAAAGACATCCATCATGGCTGCCATTGAGGCTATTGACAAAGGTGATACAAAGACAGCCAAAATTGAAATGGAAAAAGCTGACAAGCTTCTGGCAAATGTGCACAAGTGCATGAAAGAAAATATGCAGCAAATGCCTTGTTGCAATGTCAAATGTCCGATTATGGGAGAGCCAATCAATGCCATGAAATGCCCGAAGGAACTTACTCGAATGTACAAAGGCGAGAAAGTCGGTTTCTGCTGTGCAGGGTGTCCGGAAAAATGGGACAAATTGACAGACACGGAAAAAGATGCCAAACTCAAAGACGCTATGCCTTCAATGAAATAAGGCAATTTAGCGGGTATGAAATATATTTTACATAAGATGAAGTATTGTATGACTTTGTTTTTAATGTAATTTAATTTAAGTAAAGGAATGCAAAATGAAAAAAATAATTACAAGTATGTTTGTACTGACACTGGTGCTGGCGGTTGTCTCCAACGGAACAGACAGTCCTAAAGGCGGCAGTGTAGTCAAAGGCGAAGGATTTAAAATAGATGTCCCAACCTTTGATGTGAAGGTCAAACAGGGTGAAACCCAAACCATTAACATCAAACTGCAGAGAGGTGAATCTTTCAAGCAGGACGTGAAACTGCAAATCGAAGCAGCCGAGGGTATCAGTATTGACCCTGCCCAAGTTACCGTTAAATCCGGTGACAGTCCGGAAGTACAACTCACGATTACGGTGCCTAAGGATGCTGCTTTCGGTGCGTATAAGGTTGCTGTGACAGGAACTCCGACAACCGGCGAACCGACATTAGTGGAATTCAAAGTGAAAGTTGTAACTGCAGATGCCGGCTACACCATGCAGTCAGACAGCGATAAAGGTGGCAATGTTGCCAAAGGCGAAGGATTTAAGATTGCTGCCCCAACCTTCGACACAAAGATAAAACAGGGTGAAACCCAAAGTGTTGTCATCTCTCTGGAGAGGGGCGAGTCTTTCAAGCAGGACGTGAAGCTGGAAATAAAATTAGCCAATGGCAAAGGCCTCACTTTTAAACCGGCCGAAGTTCTCGTTAAAGTCAGTGATAAATCTGATGTGCAAATCATGATTACAGCACCCGAGAGCGCCAGTATCGGTGAGTACATTGTCTCTGTGACGGGAACACCGACAACCGGCGAGCCGACATCGACGGAATTCAACGTCAAGGTTATGGCTCCGTAGATTTAAAATAAAGTTATCAGGGGAAAGTGCCTCATTGGAAGCACTTTCCTTTTACTGGTTTAAATAATGAGCCCCGGGGCTTGGTGAAATTGGATTATGGAAATGGTTGTTGACAGGCGTTATCTGCCGGAAATCGGAAGCACTGTTGCGTTGCAATCAGATGCGCGACAGGTGTTTTTTCTGTTAAGAAAATTTAAGGGAGTTTTTTATGGGATTGATATTACTTATTATTGTTGTTTTGCTTCTTTTCGGCGGGCTGCCTCGATGGAATTACAGCCGCAATTGGGGGTACGCACCAACAGGCGGCTTGGGGCTGGTACTGATTGTTCTGCTGATATTAGTACTGCTGGGATATATTCCTCGCGGCTTCTAAGCAAATAGTAAACGTTGGAAGCGATTTAGAAGAAAGTACTGTCTTCGGTGCGAAATTTAAAAGACCAGTTAATAATTGTTATCATTAAAGAGAAGGATGTGTAATATGAAAAGGGTACTTGTGGTTTTTTTTCTATCTTAATGGCTGGCGGTTGCTGCGGCAAGGCGAGGAATTTGAAAGATGAATGATAAATTGAAAATTCTGCTTATAAATCCTGAAATTCCAAATACGTTCTGGAGTTTGAAAAACGCGTTAAAGTTTGTTTCCAGAAAGGCGCTTCTTCCGCCTCTTGGGCTGCTCACGGTTGCTGCGATGCTGCCGGAATCTTTCGAGAAAAAACTTGTTGATATGAATGTTTCTGCATTGCGTGATTCTGATATCAAATGGGCAGATTATGTTTTCATCTCTGCTATGTTTATTCAAAAAAACTCTGCCGGAATAGTGGTAGAAAGATGTAATAAACTCAAAGTCAAGGTTGTTGCCGGCGGTCCGTTGTTCACATCGTTTCCTGAACTGATTCCAAATGTTGACTATTTAGTTCTTAATGAAGCGGAAATTACGCTGCCTGATTTTCTCGAAGACCTTGCGAATAACTGTGTAAAACCGATTTATACAACAGTTCGGAAAACTGATATGCAAAATAGTCCGGCTCCGCTGTGGAATCTTGTTGATATGGAAAAATATGGAATGATGGGGCTGCAATATTCCCGTGGCTGTCCGTTCAATTGTGATTTTTGCGATGTTACAAATCTTCTTGGCCGTAAAGTGCGAACGAAAACAACTCGTCAAATAATAGATGAACTTGAAAATCTTTATGTCCATAAATGGCGAGGCGAAGTTTTTTTTGTTGACGACAATTTTATAGGGAAGCGTCAGCAGATTAAAAATGAATTGCTCCCAGCGATTATTGACTGGATGGATAAGAGAAAGCGTCCATTTGCTTTTAATACGCAGGCCTCCATCGATATGGTAGATGATGAAGAACTTATGACTTTGATGGCCGGAGCCGGGTTCGACAGCGTATTTATCGGCATCGAATCTCCAAATGATTCAAGTCTGGCTGAATGCGGAAAAACACAAAATATCGGGCGTAATCTTGTCGAGGCGATCAAAAAAATACAGCGTTTTGGGATTCAGGTGCAGGCCGGCTTTATTGTCGGTTTTGACAGCGACAAACCAAATGTGTTTGATAAATTAATAAATCTTATTCAGGACAGCGGTATTGTAACGGCAATGGTCGGACTGCTCAACGCGCCGCGCGGAACGAAACTTTATCAGAAGCTGATGAATGAAAACAGATTGTCAGACCCGCCGACTGGTGACAATATGGACTGCTCAATTAATTTCATCCCCAAGATGGATATTCACGAACTGCAGGGTGGCTACCTGAAAGTAATGAATACTATCTACTCGCAGAAATATTTTTGCAAACGCATCAAAACTTTTCTTAAAAACTATAATTTCAGCCATAAGACAAAATATAAATTGGGATTTCGCGACATCAGGGCGTTTTTTAGGTCAATATGGCGGATAGGTATGTTGGAAAAAGGCAAGATACATTACTGGATGTTAATGTTATGGTCATTCAGAGACTTTCGCAGGGTACCATTGGCTGTGCGGTACTCTATATTTGGATTTCACTTTCGTAAAATGTTAAAAAACATTCACCCTCAAGTAAACGAAATTGCTGACAAATCAATGAATAAATACAATACGTCTATCCATATATAGATATTTTTATCGTAAGAGATGTTTGAGTGTCTCTTAAAATAACAAAGCACTAAGGAGTATCGGATAGTGAAGAAAGCTAAAACTATCTTTATAATTATAAGGACTCTATAAATTATTCGTGCGTTACTCCGCGGTTATAGCGAAGCGGGCTAATAAGTTGCAAACCTTACGACGCGCGAGCAATAATACCAATTGATATTATTCGTTGTCTGTTCTGAAGGGCGATGCCGGCAAATTCTGCTTATTATAAAGATTGCATTCTGTCCAGCCTGTCCAGCCGTAGCGAACAGCAGCAGGTTGTTTAATTTGTTCCGACCATACCAAAACGCTGTCTTTATAGATTTTCGCGTTTGCGGGCACAAATTTCTTATCTTCCCCGGCAATTACAAAGCCTTTAACCATTTTTGCTTTCGGAGCCGGTTTCAGACCTCCTTTGGCGTACTCGAAGCTGATGCGAATTTTATCGCCTTCGATTTGCATACCTTTATACAAGGGGCCTGAACAGACCATATTTTTACAGCCGTAATTTTTCGCCATCGCCCAACGTGCAAGCCTTTTGCTTACTGCCTGTTTATTTTTCGGATGGATATCGTTTGCTTCGCCGATGTCGATTGCAACTGCCATTCCCGTATTCGGCAGCGCAAGTGTCATTGTTTGAGCCTCGCGCAGCATCGGCCAGTCGGCGTCTCCGGTTTTGGCATATCCTGCCAGTTGAACGAAATAGAATGGAAAATCGCTCTGGTGCCAGTTTGTTCGCCAATCTGTAATCATAGCCGGAAACAGTGTTCTGTATCCGATAGCGTTATCAGCGTTGGATTCGCCCTGATACCAAATCGCGCCTGTAATTGCGAACGGAATCAACGGATGAATCATCGCGTTATATAAATTTCCGCATTTACAATGTTCTCGCAATGAAGTTGGCGGGTTTGGTTTTCTCCTTGCAGGTTTTCCTGCTGCAATCGCTTTCATTACTTCGTTTTTCCAGTCTTTAAGAACCTGTGTGTATTCTTTTTCGAGTTTGTCTTTATTGGCTTCGTTGTTCGCGTCGATTGCGAGATATTCTTTCAGCACAGCATTGCTTTCCATAGTTTTTTTACTTGTCCACGCTTGTGCCGGTGTTCCGCCGAAAGATGAATCGATTAGGCCGATTGGTTTGTGTGTTTTGCTGTATAATTCTTTGCCGAAGAAATATCCGACTGCGCTGAATTGCGCCGCTGTTTCAGGATTACATTCCACCCATTCGCCGAAGCAGTCTTCCTGCGGTTCTTTGGCCGCGGTCTTCTTGACGGTGAAAAATCTGATTTTCGGGTATTTTGCTTTTTTTAGTTCTTTAGCTGGATTTTTTATTCCATTGACTCTGAATGCCATATTGGATTGGCCGCTGCAAAGCCAGACCTGTCCGACCAGAACGTTGGTGATGGTTCGAATTTCTTTGCCGCAGGTGATTGTTATAGTGCCTTTTTTGCTGTTCTTTGGCGTTTTTATGCCAGCCGTCCATTTGCCTTGTTCATTGCTTTTCACGGTGATGACAGTTTTTTTATCCCACGAGCAGGCGATTGAGATTTGACTGTTTGCCGCTGCTTTGCCCCATATTGGCGCATTGACATCGGCCTGCAAAACCATATTGTCGGAAACAATTGCCGGCAGCCAAATGGTTCCGAAAGAGATTGAAGAAACCAAAGTTATAACGAATAAGCAAAAAATCTTTTTCATAATCAAAAATCCTTTTTTTTATATTATATTGTGTTTTATGAGCCATTCCAATTCACGGCTATTCATTTATGTTTATATTACCATAACGCAATATCTAATGATAATCAAGATAAACTACTTTGAATTGTCGCTAATTATGATGACATGGCAGATGTAAAAGGCAACTGCTTATAATCGTTTTTTTGCAAAGGCACGGCCGGATTGGCTCTTTAAATATTTCTCGAATTTAATTGCTTTGTCATTGTCAGTAAAGGCGATTGCTGTTTTTATCTTCCAAGGCGTCGTTATGGCCTGCCGAGTCGTAGTTCGGAGCAATTATCAAAGTACTACACTAATTGAAACTGTTGGATTTGTTTCCACAATTCACCTCGTATATAATCTTTTACCACAAGGACTTACAAGATTTGTCCCCGCAGCGAAAAACGATTATTGCCCTACCTTAAAGATGTTTATCGTTTTTCTATTTTGATTATCGGCCTATTGAGAGGCTTGCTTGACGTGAAATATGCTTGCGGATATTTGGGGGAAGGAAGCTTTTTAGTGGTGAACTGAACGACAACCGCTCAAGGCTTTAAGCATTTTAAAATTGCCACTAACAAGGGCATTTTTCTTTTTGTGCGACCAATGTTTAATTTGAGATTCGCGTTTTATTGCTTCATTTTCGGATTGGAACGATTCTTCATAAACAAGTTTTACAGGAAGTCTACATGCTGTCCATTTTGCACCTTGGCCGGTATTATGTCTTTTTATGCGTTCTTGAATATTATTGGTATGTCCAACGTAGTAACTTTCATCGGAACATTTTAGGATGTACATATACCACATCGTTAGATCCTTTATGGATTTATTTATAAGCCCTTCGACTCACTGCGTTCGCTCAGGACACTCGACGCATTTTGCTATTAATGAGCAAGTATAAATAATAGTCGAATGGCCTGCCATGAGCAGGTATAAATAATAGTCGAATGGCCTGCCACGAGCAAGTCCTTCGTGTTACGAAGGACGCGTCGAGTGGAGGCGGCGGGATTCGAACCCGCGTCCCGAAATGTTTCAAAACAGGCATCTACATGTTTAGTCGATCAATTTGAGTTGTCGCCTTACTGCCCGCCGATCAACAGGCTTTCAGTTCGGCCAGTTTGTTGTTTTTTAACTTCGTCAGGACAAACGGCCTTTCAAAGCGATCCCATATTTTGACGCCCTTGCGAAACTGACGGGAGCAATCCCGCAGGACGGGTGCCTGTTTAGGCAGCCATTCTTAATTGGTAGTTGCCAATTAAATTTGTGTCGGATGATTAGCCAGGCCAACCGACGTCCTGGACATGCAACCTGCTTATCTACCCATCCGGTCGAAGCCTTTCGCCCCCTCGAATGAAATTTGAAATTTCAGATTTGATATTTCAAATTGAGATTTACATCAATGTTTAATTGAATTTTAAAAGAACTGCATATAGTTGAGTACACGCAACAATAAGTGTATCAGAAATACTTATAAAAGTCCAGTATTACCTTTAATCAATATGAAATGCCCAAATGAATTTTATAAATTCATTGAATTACGATGCGCTTTCCGATATAATATATTAAGTAGGTTTCCCCTGCAGTGTACGACAGGGTGGTAGATATTTGAAGAACCGATACCCATATTTTAGGGAGTCTGAACCTGCCGGCTCGAAAACGCCCCTTAACGGGGGACTTTCGGACGCTTGAAGCTGACTTACCACTTTAAAATACAGGGTTCTTTAAATAGCCGCTCATCGGCACAGGTGGAGGTGCCCACTATAAAAAGGTCTGTTCGCAGACCTTTTTTTATTTACCCAAATTGCCATTTCTTATATTTCCAAAATTTTCTCATTTTTTTTCAAACATTCGTTGCTTTCCGGCGGTATAATATAATGTATAGAATCGGGCGATTCAAAAAAGGATGAGCTTCTTTCACCCGAAGATTCAGGGCTTTAAAAGCCCAAAGGCTTAGATACATGAAATAGGCCGGATTTTTGTAACGCTTCGTGACAAAGCTGCTCGTATCAGAATTGCCCGATTTTTTTATTATTCTCGCCTCTTGTACACTCCAATTATCGTTTCCTTGCAAAGTTCAAATTTTTAGTTACCCTATCTCTGTATAGGACACGTAAAGAGTAAAAGGAGTTTATTATGTTAATACGAAAACAAAACTTGTTTTTGATTGTCAGCTTCGTGTTAGCTTCATTAGTCATTGAAATTTCTTATGCTCGTCCCAATGGCGGGGCATCCCAATCAGGCCGTTCAGGCAGTCCGCGAGATTCAGGTTCTTCTTCTCGCCAATCTTCTCGGCAGTCTGGAACGCATCAGCGTTCATCTGACAGACAACGAGCCGGAAATTCCGATTCACGTTCAGAAATCAGTCAGCCGTACGCTCCAACTACATTGCCGAATGGCGGCCGTGTTAATCGAAATGAAATATCGGAGTATGGCAATCGTCATACAAACAGAGATTATCGTTCCCGTGATTCACATATCTCACACAGCCAAAGACCTGGATATGCGAATGATTATCGCAGGCCGCGATACGATTGTGATGCTTACGGCAGATTTCACCATCGTTATTACAGACGTTATGACAATGTTCGTCGTTATGTTGAAGTTGTTTCATCTTCGGGATGTCGGGTTGTTTCTTCATATCCTCGCAGATACGTCTTTGTTAGTTTGAATGGTTATTGGCCGGGCTACAATCATTATCGTTATTACAATTACAGAACGTATCCATATTACTGGTCATCGTACCAGACCAGCAGTTATCAATATGAATCTTTTGCCGATGTTACATCGCCCGCGCAGGAGAATTCCGCGGACAGATGTTTCGAGCAGGGCGTTAATTATTTTGCCATTGGCGATTACAGCAGGGCATCCGATTATTTCTTCCTCGCAAAATCTTATACACCGACGGATGACATTTTGCCGTTCGCGTATGTTCAGGCTTTGTTTGCCGCCGGTAATTATTTACCTGCCGCTCAAAATCTTCGCGCTGCGATTGAGCGTCAGCCTGCCGGCAGTCAGTGGGCGTTTTATCCTCGCGGCCTGTATAAAGATGATAATATTTTGATGATGCAGATTAATACGCTTATTAGTCAGGCATCTGTGAGCAGTGATTTTCAATTGCTTGCCGGCTATCAATTATTAGGAGTCCACAGATTTGATGAAGCTCTCGATTATTTAAATAGGGCTAAGTTTGCCGACAGCAGTAATCGGGTTGCAGTTGATAAACTGATATATATACTCAACAATATCAGAACAAGTTATCAAACAGTCCCATAAGCAGCGATAAAATTTTCCTTTAAAAAAATATTATCGGTACTTGTTTCGAGGTTTAAACACTCCGTTTATTGCCCAAATTACATTTTTAACCATAATTTGGGAATCAATTAAGGGTTATAAGCAAAATGTCGATAATGGTTTCGGAAGGAACTATAAATATATGCAAAAGATACGTAATTTTACGGTATTGCCGGCGTTACCTGAGTCACTTTCAGCACTTAGGACAATCGCCCACAATATGTATTGGTCGTGGAACTATGAATTTATCGAGTTGTTTAAGCAGATTGACCCTGAAAAATGGGAGCAATGCGGCCACAATCCGGTAAAGTTGCTGGGTTCCGTAAGTCAGAATCGTCTAAATGATTTGGCTACGATGCAGGGCTATATTTATCAGCTCAAGCAGGCGCAGGAAAAGCTGGAGCACTATTTGGCTTCACCAGGTTGGTTCGACAAGGACTGGACTAACGGCAAAAAACCGGTCATTGCTTATTTTAGTTTTGAATTTGGCATACACGAATCATTGCCGATTTATTCAGGCGGTCTTGGAATTCTTGCCGGCGACCATTTGAAAAGCGCTTCTGATTTAGGTCTGCCTCTGATTGGTGTAGGTCTGATGTATCAGAAAGGATATTTCAGACAATACCTCAACGCTGACGGCTGGCAGCAGGAACGTTACGAAGACAATGATTTTTACAATATGTCCACACAGCTTGTACGCAAGAAGAGTGAAAATCCGATTACTATAAAACTCACGTTTCCGGCACGTCAGGTTGTTGCTCAGGTTTGGCAGGTAACTGTTGGCCGTGTTAATCTATTTTTGCTCGATACCAACATACCCGCAAATTCTGAACGCGATAGACTCCTGACTTCTGCGTTGTATGCAGGCGATACGGAAATGAGAATCCAGCAGGAAATACTTCTCGGCATTGGCGGATTCAGAGCGCTTTTGGCGATGGGGCTTGAGCCGACAGTTTGTCACATGAACGAAGGCCACGCCGCGTTTATGGCGCTCGAGAGAATCAGACATCTTAGCACTACCAAGGATCTGAATTTCGACCAGGCTCTTGAAGCAACAAAGGGCTGCAATGTCTTTACAATTCACACACCGGTAAAAGCTGGCAATGACGAATTCAGTCCGGAACTGATGAACAAATATTTCAACGAATATTTCCCAAAGCTCGGCCTTGACAGATATAAATTTATGTCTCTGGGGCGACTTGACCCGAATAAAGACAATGAATCGTTCAAGATGCCGGTACTTGCGCTTAAATTAAGCACTTGGCGTAACGGCGTTAGCAAGCTTCACGGCGGCGTTTCACGTTCGATGTGGGCTGAAATGTGGCCAAAACTGCCCGTTGAGGAAGTTCCGATTCAATCGATAACCAACGGCATACACGCCGGCAGTTTCATTTCTCCGGAGATGAATCAGTTGTATGAACGTTATCTTGGTTTCAACTGGTCAGAGGAAATCGCCGAAGAATCGCTTTGGCAGAACGTTAACCAGATACCGGACGAAGAGCTTTGGCGCATACATCAGCGAAGCAAAGAAGCGCTTGTAAGTTTCGTCCGCAAGCAGATAAAGAAGCAGATGCAGCGTCGCGGAACATATCACACCGAACTGGGCTGGGCAGAACAGGTTCTCGACCCCGAAGCATTGACGATTGGTTTCGCTCGCAGATTCGCAACATACAAACGCGGTAATCTGCTGCTCAAGGATGTTGAGCGGTTGGTAAAACTTTTGAATAAGACGGATAAGCCTGTTCAATTTATTTTCGCAGGCAAAGCTCATCCAAAAGATGAACAGGGCAAGGAAATCATTCGACAGCTTATTCATTTCTGTGCAAGAAATGAAGTCCGTCGCAGGCTTGTTTTCCTGGAAGATTATAATATTGATATCGCTCGCTATATGGTGCAGGGTGTTGATGTTTGGCTCAATAACCCGAGAGTTCCTCTCGAAGCCAGCGGCACAAGCGGTATGAAAGCCGCGCTGAATGGCGCGTTGAATTTGAGCACGCTCGATGGCTGGTGGGTTGAAGGCTACAATCTCAACACAGGCTGGGTCATCGGCGCAGGCGAAACTTATGACGATTATGAGTATCAGGACAAAGTTGAGTCCGAAGCGATATTCAATTTACTTGAGAACGAAGTCGTTCCGTTGTTCTACACGCATTCGACAGATAATCTGCCCCGCGCGTGGATACACAGAATGAAAAGCTCCATAAAATGGATTGTTCCTCGTTTCAATACTCATCGTATGGTCGCCGAGTACACGAACAAATTTTACAAACCGGCAGCCGCTCGTTGGGAAAGCTTTATCAATTCCAATATGGAAAAGGTAAAAGCTGCTGCGATACTCAAGGGCCGTCTGCAGAGCGAATGGAACAATATCAGAATTGAAGATGTTGACACGCTTGTGAAGACAGGCAAGACTACTGCTGCTCTCAACGGCGACGATGTGCATCTTGAGGTCGGTTCAGAGTTGCAGGTTACAGCGGTTGTTGCTCTTGGTAAACTGTCGCCCGAAGACGTCAGCGTTCAGGTTTATCATGGCGTTGTCGATGCCTGGGGCAATATTAATCGCGGCAGCGTAAGACAGATGGCGTACACTGCAAAGCATAACAAAGAGAATTGCTATACGTTTACAGGTACTATCAAATGTGCACGCAGCGGAAAGTGCGGTTTTGCCGTAAGAGTTCTGCCGGAGCACAAGGATTTGGCCGATTTGTACGAACCGGGAATGATTGTTTGGGAATCTTCCAGTGCTAACGGCGTATAGAAATAAAGTTTGAGATTTTTCAAAATCCCGCGACCTGAAAACCGCGGGATTTTTTTATTTGAATTGTCGCGGCAAGAGTAATATAATCACGTGTTTCATTTATTTCGGAGAAAAATATGTTAATAGATATGCCGTTTGCGGAATTGAAGAAGTACCAGGGACGCAATCCGCGTCCTGCTGATTTTGATAAATATTGGGACACAGCGCTAAAGGAGATGAATGCCGTTGACCCGAAAGTCGAACTTGTCAAAAGCGATTTCCAGGTTCCTTACGCCGAGTGTTTCGATTTATGGTTCACAGGTGTTGACAATGCGCGTATCCACGCAAAGTATCTTCGCCCAAAAAATAATCCGCAAAAGCATCCGGCGGTAATTAAATTCCACGGTTATAGCTGTAGTGCCGGCGACTGGTCGGAAAAACTGGAATATGTTGCGCTTGGATATTCTGTCGCGGCTCTTGATTGCCGTGGGCAGGGCGGTTTATCAGAAGACACCGGCGGCGTTAAAGGCAACACGTTGAAAGGCCAGATTATTCGCGGCCTTGATGATGCAGACCCGCACAAATTGCTTTTCCGAAATATATATTTGGACACTGCACAACTGACAAAAATCGTTATGAATATGCCGGAGGTTGACGCTGACCGTGTTGGCGTAACGGGTGGTTCGCAGGGCGGCGGGCTTTCGCTTGCATGTGCCTCGCTTGAGCCGAGAGTTAAGCTCGTTGTAAGTCAGTTTCCGTTTTTGAGTGATTATAAACGCGTTTGGGAAATGGATTTGGCTAAAGATGCGTATGATGAACTGAAGATGTATTTTCGTATGTTTGACCCGCAGCACAAAAAAGAGAACGAAATTTTCATAAAATTGGGGTACATTGATATTCAGTATTTAGCGCCGCGAATCAGAGCGAAGGTGCGAATGGTTACAGGGATGATGGATACGGTATGTCCGCCGTCGAGCCAGTTCGCAGCGTACAATAAAATAACCTCGAAGAAGGAAGTTTTAATTTATCCTGATTATGGCCACGAGGGTTTCCCTGGTTTCGCGGATGATACGATGCAGTTTATGATGGAACTGTGATCAGGCTTGTTTCTCTTTTTGTTCCTGCACGAGTTTGAAAAGCATCTCGCGAAGTTCTTTGATGCCTTTGCCGGTCGCTGCGGAGATAGCGACAGTTTTCTTGCGGAGTTTTTTCTTAAGGCGTTTCTGAATTTCGCCGTCAGGGTCTAAATCAATTTTATTTAGAACGATGAGTTCTTTCTTTTTGCCAAGCTCTTTGCTGTATGCAGTCAGTTCTTTTTTGATTGTTTTATAATTATCAACCGGGTCGGTTCCGTCCATCGGCATTATATCGATGATATGAACGATAATACGTGTTCTTTCAATATGTCGTAAAAAGTCGGTGCCCAAACCTGCGCCGGTGTGTGCGCCTTCAATAAGCCCCGGCAAATCAGCCATAACAAACCGCCTGTAACCGGTCAATTCCACGATTCCCAATACCGGCTTGAGCGTGGTAAACGGATAATCCGCAATCTTCGGCCTTGCCTTGGAGCAGTGCGAAAGCAGTGTGCTCTTGCCCGCGTTCGGAAGCCCTACAAGTCCGACATCAGCGATGAGTTTCAATACAAGTTTAAGATTTCGTTCTTTGCCTTCCTGGCCCTTTTGAGCGAATTTAGGAGCCTGTCTGGTCGCCGTTGCGTAATGCTGATTGCCGTTTCCGCCTCGTCCGCCCCGGCATATTTTTACTTGCTGCCCCGGCTGATTTAAGTCCTGCAAAAGCAAATCGTCCAAATCCATATCGTAAATTTGCGTACCGACCGGAACTCTTAAAATCAAATCTTCGCCTTTAAGACCGCTGCAATTCGACCCTTCGCCGGGCATACCGTTCTGCGCATCCCATATTGGTCTGCCGGAAAAATCCAAAAGCGTATCGACATCTTCAGCGGCAAGAAAATACACATCGCCGCCTTTACCGCCGTCGCCGCCGTTAGGGCCGCCTTTTGGGATGTACTTTTCACGCCGGAAACTTACGCATCCGTCGCCGCCGTCGCCGGCCTTTACTTTTATTTTTGCTTCATCTATAAACATATTTGATTTATCGGATAATTTGTTTAGCCCTGCCAACATTTTGGCAGGGTTCAGAGCCCGAAGCGTTGTAGCCGCAGCGGAAACCCATAAGCGAAGCGGGGTTAGCGACGGGTAATAATTATATAAAAAAAGGATGGCATAATCAGCCATCCTTATCAAATTTTTATTTCAATGAAAATACTAAATTTCGATATGTACTTTTCTGCCCTTAAACGTTACCGTACCGGCCTTTAATGCGAACAGAGTGAAATCCCTGCCCATACCGACGTTGTAACCGGGTTGAAAGAGAGTACCCTTCTGACGAATAATAATAGCGCCAGCCTTAGCGACTTCGCCGCCGTAGAGCTTAACGCCTCTAAATTTCGGATTGCTATCACGTCCGTTGCTTGTAGAGCCTTGTCCTTTTTTATGTGCCATGTAACTACCTTTTAATAAACAAGTTATAATTATTGCAAAGTTAAGAATACAACCTTATATCAAATTTACCGTCGGTTGTCCAGTGAAAATATGGCAGTTGTAAATAAATTACATCAAATACGACAAGTCGTATCCTGTTTAGATGCGAATATCTTCTCAATTATATTAACATTCCTTCAGCCCCCCGGTCCTTGCGGGGACTCGAAAAGAAAAAACAGAGGGGGCAAGTTAGTTACAAGCCGCGCAGGTTTTTAAAAATGTGCGCACGGTAATTCTTGCGCGAAAATTAATTTGTAATTTTTTTTGCGGTAACTAAATCGTCGTTGATAACGCACTCGACGATTTCGCCTTTCGGCAGGTTGTCTTCGGTCTTGACGGTGATTTCGTAATATCGTTCGCACTTGCCGGTATTTTTCACTTCATTTTCGATAAGAACCTGCGCGGTTTGGCCAACGAACTGTTGTCTGAACTCCTCGGCCAGTTTTTTTCCAGTTCGCGGAGAAGTTTGGTTCTTTGGGTAATTGTTCCCTTGTCGATATGGTCGTGCAGTTGAGCGGCGGCGGTTCCGGTACGTTTGCTGAACGGGAAAATATGAATTTTTGAAAAGCCCGACAACTTAGCGACCGAAAGACTTTGCGCAAAATCCTGATTAGTTTCGCCGGGAAAGCCAACGATTATATCGGTTGTAATAGCGGGGCGGTCTAATTGTAAGTTTATATTTTCTATGGAGTTAAGAAAATCCTTGATGGTATATTGCCGATTCATCTTTTTGAGGATTTTGTCGGAGCCGGATTGTAGCGACAGGTGCAGATGCGGCATAATATTAGTATGATTTTTCATTACTTCGAGCAGTTGCCCCGTTACATCAGCCGGCTCGAGCGAGCTTAGCCTGATTCTTTTAAGGTTTGGAATTTGAGCGACCTGCTCCAAAAGTTCGGCCAGAAGTGGATTTTCATTATTTGGCCACTTTTTTCGTTTTACGGTATCCAGGCCGTAAGCGCCGAGGAATATTCCGGTAAGGATTATTTCTTTATGTCCTGCATTTACAAGGTTTTGCGATTCATTTAAGACCTGTTCGACGGGTTTGAATGAGATGTTAGGTCTGGTATGCGGAATGATGCAGTAGGAGCAGAAGCCATCGCAACCGTCCTGTACTTTCAGGAACGCGCGAGTCTGACCGGAAAATTCTTTTAAATATATGTCTTTATTAGGTTTAGAGAGATTGAATTCTTTTTCAAAAAGGCTAAAAAGTTCATCGAGATTGGATGCGAGGAGGGTATTTTCGCCCAAATTTTCAAATTCTTTTGGGTCGCTTTTGACAAGGCAGCCGGAGACGATGATTTTAGCGTTTGGATTGAGTTTTTGGGCTTTGTGGACAAACTGGCGGCTTTTTGCCGATGCTGTATGAGTAACGCTGCATGTATGGATGATAATTAGTTCAGCCGATTCGAAGTTTTGTACGTATAACAGATTACGTTCAGTCAGGAACTGAATAATTTGTTGGGACTCGTATTGATTTACTTTACAACCGAGAGTATTTATGGCAAAAGTTTGCATATTTTAACTAATCTGTTATAATTAACTATCTTTATAAATATATAGCTTTATTTTTTTTAAAACGCAATTATTGGGATAAAAAATGGCTACAGGCGCTCGTTCCGTATGGGCAATCGACATCGGCAGTTGTTCACTGAAGGCTCTTCGTCTTCAGTCGGCAGGCGACCGTATAGAAGTTACCGGCCTCGATTATATCGAGCACCCAAAAATTCTTAGTGTCGAGGGTACCAACGAAGAAGAAAAAAATCAAATAATTCGCGCAAGTCTTGCAACATTTGTTGGTAGAAACACTCTCGGCAAAGACGACGTTGCCGTTTCCGTCCCCGGCCAAACAAGTTTCGCAAGATTTATAAAACTTCCGCCGGTTGACCCGAAAAAAATTCCTGAAATTATAAAATTTGAATCTGTTCAGCAGATTCCGTTCGACATCAACGAAGTCGAATGGGACTGGCAGATTATGCCAAAGCCTGACAGTCCAGAAGTTGAAGTCGGTATCTTCGCAATCAAAAATGAACTTATCAGCAGATACCTCGATAATTTTTCCGCGGAAAATTTGAAAGTCGCGATTGTGCAAATGTCGCCAATGGCGTTATATAATTACGCACAGTTTGACAGAAGCGACCTTGACGATGCGGACAAAAAAGCCGTTGTGCTTTTGGAAATGGGTTCGGCTGATACCAACCTTGTCATTTGCACAAAGTTGTCAGTTTGGCAACGCTGCATTCCTCTTGGCGGAAATAATTTTACAAAAGCTATCGCGGAAGCGTTCAAACTCGATTTCGACAAAGCGGAAAAATTAAAACGCGGCGCACCGGTCAGCAAATACGCAAGACAGATTTTCCACGCGATGAAACCTGTCTTTTCGGATTTAGCTGCGGAAATTCAGCGTTCTTTGGGCTATTTCAGCGGCAGCCACAGAGGTACATCTTATACAAAACTTATATGTCTCGGCGGCGGTTTTAAGTTGCAGGGGCTGGCGAAGTATATTCAGCAGTCAACGCAATTAGCTACCGTTCGGCCGGATTCTTTTGAAAAACTTGTGCCATCAGCGTCAGTTTCAAACGCCAAAATGCACGATAACATTTGCGACCTGGCGATAACTTATGGTCTGGGTCTTCAGTCTTTGGGAGTTGCGAAAGTCAACAGCAACCTGCTGCCGAAGGGCATCGCCCGGCGAATGATGTGGGTAAGAAAGAGTAAGTTTTTTATCATTGCTGCGTCAATAATTCTCATCGCATCTTTGGTCGGCTTGCTGAAAGCAAACATTGACCTCAAGAGAATTACATCCGGCATTTTTTACAGCAAAATAGAAGCGGCTCGAGCGGTTCTTGAAGAAGCAAGAGCCGTAAAAAGCCAATTAGATGAGCAGGCTTCGCGAGATACGCAATATAAAGAGCAAATCGCCAAGCAAATGGATGTGTTTAAATACCGCGATGTGCTGCCACTGCTTCATCAGACAATATTAAAATGTGTTCCTGAAGAAAAAGACTTGTATGACGCTTACGCACAGGGCGATGTCGAAAAGATAAAACTTGTGCCGAGAAAAGAACGCAAACTTATTTTTGTAACAAGTCTTAACATAAACTATTATGACAGTGTTGCCGGCGCTTCGCTTGAAACAGGCAGAAGCAGCAATATGAGGATGTTTGAACAGCAGAACACGGGCGGCGGCGAAGTGGTCGAAGGACAGCAGGCGGATGGCAAAGGTTTTGTCGTAGTCATCGAAGGCTATACTCCTTATGAAAGAATAGGCGAATTACTCGACCCGGCCGGTGTTTACAACACTCCTGAAAAATGGGGTATTGTAACAAGAATGATGAATTTGAATCGATTCTTCGACAGCAACAGTCCTTTTGAATTATTTAATAAAGGTAAAATCGAACACTTCCGAATCGAACAGGGCGTAATTGACGTTTCAGCTATCGACAATAGCAGCAGAATGCCCGCGGGAATCGGCGTTCTGGAAGCAAAGACAAGAGCAACTGCTGAAGAACAGGCCGGTACAGCGCCTGCCACAAGAGGCGGCAGAGGAGATTCCGGCGACAGTGTTGCTACCGAAATGGTTCTCGTTGACCCGCTCACAAGAGAAGAGATGAGCAGGACGTTCGATCTTGACAGCAACGGCAGAAAAAAAATCGATAATTTCGGACAGCCTCTTTATATCGAAAGAGATAGATGGTTTAGAATCAAAGCTAAGTTTCTCTGGAAAGACCCCGCGGCTCAAAATCAGTCTACGGGTATGTAACCTCTGAAAGATATTTATGATAGATGTAGTAAAAATATTTAAAAAGAATATGCCGATAATCATACCGGCTGCAATTGCGGCAGTCGCGATTCTTCTGCTGGTACCAACAGTAATGCTTCGCGGCAAAATAAAAGCGAAACTCTCTGAAAGCGCTAACGTAGTCAGGGAAGTGGATTCGACCCTCTACGAGGCAGTTTCTTCGAGGCAACCTGAAATAGCAACTAAATATCAGGACAGTCATGAGGCTGACGCGAACGAAATCGATAAGCTTGCGCAGCAGACTTCACAGAGAGAATTGCTTAGCTACAAGATTTTCCCGGACCCGAACGAAACATCCTCACAACTTTTCAATGAGTTTAAACGTGAATATAAAGCAGTGTTTGCCATTTTCGTGAAAGATTTAAAGGCGCTTGACGCCCCGACCGACAGCGAAATACGCAAACAGGCCGGCGCAATAAATATTGGACAGATGATTGGCGGAACGTCCGGCAGGAAGAGCAGCGATGAAAAAATTATCGAGCTTATATGCAGAAGCCGAAGCGAAGAAATTCCTGTTTACGCAAATCCCTGGGTCTTCAGCGGCTACGCATACTGGGACAAATGGGAATTCGCAGGGATGACGTCGGCTGTTCGCGACTGCTGGTATTGTCAAATGGCAGTCTGGATTCATCAGGATGTTATCAGCAGCATCAATTCAATCAACGCAGGCTCAACCAGCGTAGCTAAGTCTTCAGTTAAAAGACTTTTGTCCAGCAATTTCGCGGGAGGCTTAAGAGACGCCGGCCTGGATATGCCGATGTATGTAACTGAAAAGAGCGGCGGATTGTGCCAGCCGTGGACTGGCAGAAAATGCGACGACAGAATCGATGTGATGCATTTTGCCGTCAGCGTAATTGTGCGAGCGGATGATGTGCTTAAATTTATGACGGCGATTTGCAGTGAAAAAGAACATACATTTGCAGGTTTCAATGGTGAACTTCCGCCGCAAACATACAAACATAATCTTATAACCATTCTTGGAAGCAGCATCGAGCCGGTTGACAGAACCAGCACGGAACATAAACGCTACTATTACGGTCAGGACGCGATTGTTAAACTGGATCTTATTTGTGAATATGTTCTTAACCGGCAGGGCTATGATGTAATAAAACCGAAAGTAATTCAGGATGAAATCATCGGAGCCAAGCAGCAGGACGGCGGCGGTGCGCCCGGCGGAATGGGTGTGCCTGGCGGAATGGGTGCGCCAGGCGGAATGGGTATGCCTGGAATGGGTATGCCTGGAATGGATATGCCCGGCGGCGGAGGACGGCAATAATGGGAAATAAAATTTTAAAATATATTGAACAATATCTCGATAAGATAGTGATTGCCGTCGCGGCGGTAATCGCGGTTGTTATAGTTTTTGTATTTGTTTTAAGCTCGCCGCAGGTTGACGGCGTGGGGTTGTCAGAATTGGACGAATCCATCAATCGCAAAGCTGATGCCCTCAAGCAAAAACTTAACAGCGAACCAAATGACAAGATTCAGTACGAGTTGCAACAGAAAGAATTTGTTGCATTACTGAAAGATTCGATAGACGGCGATGTAAACAATAATATTTACTTTCCGCTGCCGGCTAATAATTCCAGCGGTCCAATCGAAAAATATACATATCATGTTCCGCAAATCGGTGAGATAGGCAAACCGAGTCTGGCTGTTGTAAAAATGGCGGCATTTGTGCCTACCGAGGAGCTTTCAACAACTGTTACCTATGGCAGTGCGGGCAAAAAACTCGAAGATTTGGACATTGTAACGGTCGAGTCTTCCATAGATTTGAAATCTTTGTATGCTAAATTTAAGGAATCCTTCGCGGCGAAAAATTTCCCGCCGGAAAAGAAAAAAGAACAATACGCAACGCCTGTTTTCGCAAAAGTTCAGCTCCAACGAAAAACACTGCAATCGGACGGCAAATGGAGCGAGTGGGCAGATGTTCCGCTGACAAAAATATGTTATCTGAAACAAAATCTGGAACTGCCCAAGGATACGAGCGAGTTCGCGATGGAAATGGCGATGGTTCAATTTGCCAAAAGCGAGTTTCGCGATGAAATTGTTCAGCCCGCGGTTTATTGCAACGCGATACCGACTGAACGATGGATAAGCCCGTCTTTTTACAAGAGCCGGCAGGGAAAATTAGATAAACAGGAAGAAGAAAGACGCAAAGCTGAAGCTGAAGCCGCCAAAGCACAGAGGCTGCAGAACAGATCGACTCCTGCAAGAGAAACACGGGATGTTCGCACACCTGCCAGAGGCATGGAGACAGGGCCAGGTGGTATGCCTGGCATCATGGGCGGCGATGGTATGGGCGGCGGCGTAGGCGGCGGCAGAGGCGCTACGTCGCGTCGAGAAACAACCAGAACGCCGGCAAGAACTGAACGCACTGTACGCGAAAGAACTCCGACAACTACGACCACTACCGATATGACATTGATGATGACGGAAAATTCAGACTTTGCCGCAATCAAACTTTATGCGGAAACAAATATCGACCAGATGGATAAACTGGTATTCTGGGCACATGATGATACAACAAAGCCCGGCGAAAAATATCAGTATCGCATCAGGATAGGTGTGTTTAATCCGATAGCGGGCAAAGAAATGTTTGTCGAAAGCGAAAAAGAATATCATGACAGGGTGGTGTTGTGGAGTGATTATGCCGAGGCGGGCGAAACGGTTGAAATTCCGCAAAGGCTGTATTTCTTCGCTACGAATTACAGGGAAATCGACAAAGGTACAAGTACTGACAAGACGGTTGAAGTTATGGTCGCACGTTATATGCTCGGCAACTGGGTGAGCAAAAAATACACCAATGTAAAATGCGGCGAAGAAATCGGCAAAGCCGACGAACAGCCTGACGCCAGACTTGTCAACGCAGGCATCAGTACCGATGCGATAGATTTTTCGACCGGTGCTGTAATGATAGATGCGCAAAAAGTGCCGGCTTCAGGTTCTCGTACAACTGAATATTATGAACTGCTGCACAGCTATGACGGCAGTGAAATGTTACGAACTCCGATTAAAGACAGAAACTGGTCTGCGAAAGTTCAGCAGGTTTATAAGGAAATAAACGCTGCGATTGCCGGCAATCCAGTAGTTCTCCTGTCGTGGGAACAGGCGTCGATTGGCGTAGAAAATCGTTCGCCGATAAATCAGCCGGACAATATGGATGAATCGAATAGAAGATTTCAGCCGGGCGCAGAACCGGGAATGCCTGGAATGCCTGGAATGCCGGGTATGCCTGGAATGCCTGGAATGTTACAATAGTCTATTCGACAGCGTAAATTTATGAGACTGTTGCGGTTTCTTTTTGTCGAACCGTTTGTGTCAGGTCGGGCAGAATGTAATTTTCTACAACTACATCCCAGCTCATCTGCGAGGCGATCGCAAAACCGGAATTAATCATTTCTGTCATTTCCGTATCGTTCTTCGGCAGTCTGACCATTATTCCCATCGCAACTTTTTCGCTGACATAGCGTTCGAGTTTGTTTCTTGTCTCGATATCTATTTTCAGCAAATCCGAGATACTGTTAAACTGTATACCGTCAAGGTCTGTGTAGTCGGCGATTATGACGTTGCGGCTCTCGGCAGGATTGCAGATTCTCTTTATGAATCCTGCACATCCGCAGACGCTGCTTACGACGCAGATGCCGCCGAAGCTCAACGGCTCGAATTGCGCGATGCCGAACGGTTCATATATGCTTTGTCCGAATTCAACGTCAGAACCTTTTCTGATGTCCATAAATTCCATATCTTCGGGCATTCTTGAACCGCAGTGTACTCTGTCGAATCCGAATTGGTTGATGAACACGACTTTTATGTTTCTGCTGCGTGCGTTAAATTCCTGCACGGCGTTGTCAAAAACTAATTCGCCGCCGCTCAAATCAGGCCAGCCTTCGTGATGAACAACCGGCCAGTGATAGTCGGACTCCATTCTTAAAATATCCTTTTCGCGTCTTTGGCCGACTTCGGTGCTTAAGACAAACATCACGGCTGTTTTGTTTTGTGCGCTGAATTCTTTTTCAAGATGCTCAAGAACCCGCAAATCACGCCAGAGTCCTTTGCTTCGGACAAGTCTTGTAACGTGTGTGAAAATGTAATCCGGCGTATAACCGAGCAGATTTTTGCAATACCCCTGAAGTCTTGAACGAGAAAGTTTTTTCTCGTCGAGGCCGATATGATAAGCCGGTATGCCGTTGTAAGCCAGCTTGATATGCTCGGCGTCGAAATCAGAAGAGATGAATTTCAGCTCTTCGCCGACAAGGTCGCCGACGACAAAAACGGTATCGCAGTGTTTTGACGCGTTGACCAATGCGTGTTTGGAGTAATCGCTCTGGTCGCCGAAAACATCAGACAACGATAAACCTTCTGATTTTGCCCGATTCATTACGTTATAAAACATCGTATCATGGCCGACTTTGTCTTCGACGATTCGGCGGATGGTCGCTGCTTCGTGCGCGTAAAAGACGGTTTTGAAATCATATTCGGTGTCGACCATAGCGGCAAGCGCGGTCGGCATTCCCATGAACTCATGACTGACAATAACTGTGCTGCCGTCGTGTGAAGCGGCGCCGATGGCTTTCAACGCGGCAATTGCCGGCGGAGCCAGTCGCACCCATTCCTCAAATTCCCACATTTTCTCATATCTCATTCCCGATATGCCGAAATGCTCGTACATTTTATGTTTGAACTCATTAATCGGCGGCTGATTAACCTGACGAACATCGATTAGTAAAACTTCCGGCGTGCTTTGAATGCCGGAACGTTTGTCTTCGAAAAGTTTTCTGCCGTAAACAATGTCAACGTTGAAATATTTTTCAATCGCCTGGAATGTTTCTGCGTAACCTGTTTTGGTATAGCCGTCAACGCCGGAGTAGAGGACTTCGCCGCCATGGCCGAGACGATTTTGCACCGGACCATCAATGGAAAAGAGCGGACTTACAAGAATCGACCTGCCGGTTGATTCGAGATAGACTTTGTTCGTGAGCATACCTTCAAGCACGGCGCCAATTCCGCCGATTTTGCCGACAGCTTCGTGTGTTACATGAACGATATTCGGCTTATGTGTCATTTGTCTTTTCCTTTCCAAAACATTGATGGCTTAATCTTTGTTGTTTTGTAACATTTTAGCCGTATGTAGGGGCGAACCTATGTGTTCGCCCTTTTGGGCAGACACACAGGTCTGCCCCTACAAAAATCATTTGGCTAAAGTGTTACGTTATTTTTCTTTTTGTTATTTTTTTGAAGTTTCTTTTCGGCTTTTTCTTTTTCAGCCTTTACTTTATTCGCCTTTTCAGCTTTTTCTTTCTTTTGTTGTTCTTTTTTCTCTTCGACTTCCGGAATCGTCAGCAGAGGTCGTTTTGATATTTCATCAAATTTTTCCATTTCCGCTTTACTTGGTTTTTCGCCCGTGTAAATGTGCGGTGAAAGCAGTACCAATAATTCCGAATTGTTTTCGGTTATATCAGTTGCTTTAAATGCGAGACCGACAATCGGCACATCACCAAGGAATGGAATTTGATTGGTCTGCTTCTGTGTTACTTTTCTACGCAGGCCGCCGATTACAAGCGTCTGACTGTTTTCCAGCAACAGAGAACTTTTAACATTTCTTGTATCAACTATTGGTACGCCTGTGGCGCCTACGCCGCCTGTAACGACACTTGAGCCTGTTTGAACGCTTTGTTCCGTTTCGACGGCTAAAAGTATGAATTTATCATCTGTCAGTGTTGCGACTATTTTCAATTTAACGCCGACATTTTTAAATTGCGTACTTGTCAATGACCCGCCTGCACTTGTGTCGGAGCTTTCTTTGTATGGTATTTCTTCTACGGATTCGATGGAAGCGGTTTGACCACTGACAACCATCACTCGCGGACTTGCTATTATTTCGACATTATTTTTTTGCTGAAGGGCGTGAATAACCGTTCGTATGTCTCCAAAGGTAAGCCAGAAGTCGCCTGCGGTGCCAGTAGTATTATATGCCGTAGCATTTTGAATGTTGTCTGAAGTTTGTGCCACTGCAGAAAGACGGCTTGAGTAAGTCAGGTTCTGTCTATATGCGGCATCTCTGTAATCGTTCGTCAGCATATCCCAGTTGATGCCGATTTCAGTTTCGTTATCGAGTTTTACATCAAGAATAACAACTTCAATCATTATCTGTTCCGGTGTGCGGTCGATTTTTCGGATTTGCGCAATAATTTTCGCAACATTTTCCGGCGTGTCGCACACTATCAGCGAATTGCCCTTGCTATCCGGTTCGATATTGCCGAAATCGCCCGACATATTCACGATGGATGTCTTTACACTTTTTGCGTCGAGGAATTTCAACGTCGTAGTTTCAACGACAAGCTCCGGCTTGATAATGCCGGCAATGCCGGGATGCGAGGGCTGATTGGGCTTAAATTGCGCAAACGGATTTTCCTGCGTTATAGAGTTGATATCGATTTCGTTATCGGCAGCGTAAACGGCAGCCGACAAGCTTAAAAAGAGTATCGCTTTTAAGGTGTTGTTATTTCTTAACATTTTCAGTATTCTCCTTAACCTTTAATGTGTATATGCTTATTAACAAGTCGCATTCGAGATAGCCATTTTCATTGTTCATCTCGATGTTTATTGAATCGACCCGGACTTGTTCAGTTCTGTTCTGAAGCGTATTCAAAAATTTGATTATGCTGCCGTAGCCGCCGAATATGTTTAAATTCGTCTGGTATTGGCTGATTCCGATATTGCCTGCGGTCTGCGGAAATTCACGCGGTGACAGGAAGCGGAGATTCTGAATCGTGCAGCTGTTCTTTTCCGCTGCGGTCTGGATGCCTGTCAGGAAAATCTTTGCGTTGTTTGCGTCAAAGAATAATTGCTTGTGCTGTTCGTATTTTCCGCTGAGATTCTCCAGCGTTTTATTAGATATTTTCAGACTGCTGTTAAGAATTTTATTTTTCGTCTCCAGCGATTCGATTGTCTGCTGATATTGCTGTTCGGCCATGAGATACTGTGAGTGCGGCGTTACAAACCAGTTGTAAATCGCAATGGTCATTATTATTAATATCGCGGCGACAGTCATATTTCTTTTTTGTAAATTTGTCATATTATTTTTCCTTCCGTCCTGATGCAAGAGAACAGTTTATCGAGTAATCGATAAAGCCTTCGCCGTATTGTGTGTTTTGTTTTGTGTCTTCAAGCTGCGCTGTTCCGATAGTTTTGCATTCCGACAGGCGTTTGACAAAATCTGTTACCGCGGCGTAATTTACCGCTACGCCTTCAATCGTTAACGATTGCGAATCTCCCGACCGCATAGTTTGAATTTGAACGGTTTGCGGAACCTTTTTGGATATTTCAGCCAGAACATACGCCCAGTTCAGTTTGCTGTTTTCAGGCACGATTTTTTCGAGCGTCCCGAGGTTGGCGGTAATTTTAGTTGTTTGTTCATTGACGTCGGCCTTTGCACGTGAAAGCTGCGAAAGGCTTTGCTCGGACTGAATTTTGCTCGATTTTGTGATTTCTGTGTTTGCTCTGGAAGATTGTATGCCGAGCTGTGCAATGTGTATGAACAGCAGCACTAATATTGCCGCAGCGATATCGATTATGACAAGCAACTGCTTGTTTGATTTTCTGATTTCTGAAATTTCGTCCGGAACCATATTGATTGAGATTTCCGAATCGTCGGCTTTGAGCAGTTTCATTGCCGCACCGACCGCCGCGGGAGAAAAATCTGAACTTGCGGTTTTGTTGACAATATTCAAATGCTCCGGCAAAACAGGATTTACCTCGATGTTTTGCGGCAGGATATTTTTCAATTGCTCTGTAATTGGAACTGCCTGCGCGGCGCTCTGTCTGCACGTCAGGAAAATCTGCCATGCGTTCGGCTGCAGTGGTTTTTCCATTTCATAAAACTGGACAACAGACTGAATTTGAGCCGCGATAGCCTGCGTACAGGCGTTTGAATCTGAATTATCATCGATTTTCTTAGTTCGCAGGAAATCCAGCTTTTGTCCGTTGAAGACGCATATATTCAAAACATCGTCTCCAAGCAGGACGAGCATTGTGTTTTTGTCGTGAGCGGTGCAGACGATTTTTCTGTAACAGGCTCTTATAAGAGAAATAACGGCAGGCTCAATCAGGCCTATATCAATATGATATCTTTCAAGCTCTCTTGTTGCATCGACAAGTGGCTGTGCGGGGCAAGCGCTCACGAGCACCTGTTTGCTCTCGTCAGAGGCCGTGCTTCGCAATGCACAGTAGTCCGTCTTTATATTTTTCAGCGGCAAAACAGCGTATTGCCGAATTTCATCGTGAATATACTTAATAATATTATGCGGCGTTGCTTCCGGCAGCTTTAAAATCTGCAGCAAATCCGGCGAAGAACCCAAACAAAGAGCAGCATCGCAGTGTTCCAGTCTTTTGGTGAGCTTTAAACTTTTTATCGCGTTTGACAGGACTTTCGGGTCTGTTTGCGCATCCGGCACATTCAATTTGATGTTCAGCGGAATCTGCATACTTTCCGTGAGAATTATTTTCTCTCCCTGTCGTTCCAGACGGACAACGTTCAAAGAATTTTTGCATACGTCTATGCCGATCGTCTTGTTTTGAGTCGGGTTCATTCGTTTATCCTTAATTTATCAATACGAATTACATAACTGCTTGTATCCACGGTAACATCCGCGCTGATATTGGTCGTAAATCCCTGCGCTGAAGTTCCTGCGGATGTAAAATTCGGGTCAGGCAGCGAACCTGCAACGGTTACGCTGTATGAACCGCCGCCAAAATTAGTGTTAAAATTCGCGGGCAGCGACTGGCTTGTGCGTACTCTTGCCAGTGCGTCCGCAATGCCTGCCTGTGCGATTAAATTCGACTGCGTTGTGAATATCTCATTTTTCATAATCTGAAACTGTTCGCTGTGAATCTGCAGCATACCGACTACAAAAGCAGTCAGCAGGGCGATTATGAAAACCACCACAAGCAAAACCGAACCGTTATTTTTCATTTTTCGTTTCATATTTTTTATGGCGCAATTCCCTGATAACTATTCCCGCCGCTGAAAGTCCATGTTTTGTTTCCGCCGGCACTTCCGCCGCCGTTTTCAAATGTCGAATCAAGGTCAACGTGTATTGGGGACGAGCCTGAAAGCGACTTGCATTTTATTCTGCCGAAAAAATCGCCCCATCCCCAAAAACTTACCGGGCCATTAGGATTGTCTATCATGGCGCTGATGTCTCCGCTGCCCCATGTGCTGAAAGATTTATTGCTGCCGAGCATATAAATTCGCATATTTGACGGCAGATATTCGTTATATGCGTTTAGGCTGCCGCCTATGCTGCAGCTTCCTTTTACATATAAATTCAGACTTGAGCCTGAAGCTATTCTGATGCTTCTGCCGCTTCCGACATTTAAATCGCCATCGAGAAGCAGAGTTACATCTCCATTTATTGTGATGTATGAACTCCAAATCGATATACTGTTGTAATGATGATTGCTGCTGATGATTCGCTCTCCGCCTGTCCAGTCGTTAGTCGGGAAATCTCCTTCTGACGCGCTGTCGAAAGGCGAACCTGTCGGCGCAGTCGGATTTGGAAAATCAATCGGCGTGTCGAGCGTGCCTCTTATGCCGGTGATTGTCGAACCCCAGGTTGAAAACCCAATGGACGTATTGCCGCCGGGCCCGATGTAGGCGTCGCCGTATATTTTGCCATGGCTGTATAATGTGATTATGTTGTAGCCGATTGCGTTGGCAGTAACAACGGCGTTTTGTGATACATTGCTATTGCTGTAGAAACCGCTGCTGGAATTATAGCTGTCGAAGATAGCATTTGAACCGCCATAGCTCACATAATCTTTTACCGCAACTTTTGGTCTGGTGTCCGGCGTCTGTTGTTTGATTATGAGTTTTGGAGTATGCGCGTTTGTTCCGGTTGTGTTTTCTGTCGCGGCGAATTGCAGATTATTGTTTTTGTCGTTGACAAAGCCGAAACCATAGTTTAGATATTCGCCGTTTATCCAGCCCTTTACAATATCCGTTACGTCAATCTCGAGCGAAGTCGGAACGCCGTTGCCTGGATTCATGGTCAATGCGCTTGCTGAATCGCAGTTGATGCCGGGACGTATTCCGCCGCCGATGCTGTTCCAAGTTGATGTTTCAGACCAGTCAACATTCATTCGGTATATATTAATGTTATTACTGCCGTTGTGATTTACATACCACAGTTTCAATGTCGCTTCAGAAATTTCCGTGCCCAGTGGTATTTGCCAGTTTGCATCACCTACGATGTCCTTAAAGCACAGCAAAGCCTGATAGCTATTTTTGCTGATTTCCATAACAGCGTCGCAGCCGTAAGAGCCTGCGATGAAATCATAAGCAGTATTCTTGTTATTCTGATTTACCATAACATCTATAACTTCCTGACCTGATGCAGAAGGTTTGCCGGTTTGTACGTATATTTGCGTAACGATGTTTCTGGACGTGCCGGATGATTCGCTGTTTGTCAAATCAGTTTCGATTTTCACAAAACGTATGCTGTTGGCATCGGTTACAGGTGTATCGAAGTCGTTCAGTGAATAGCACGATATTTTAAATTTTGTAACAGGGCCGGCAAGCAACTGCGGATTTGCCGTATCGCCGAATGCTATATAGCCATTTGCAACAGAATATGTTTTTGAAACGCCGAGGTTGTCGGTGAATGTTATATATCCGCTGTCAACATTGTCTGAACTGACGGCAAGAATTTGTTTTGCCGCAGCGAGATTTCTGTTGAGATGTTCTTCGAGTACAAGTGCGTTTTGAATCAGTTCAGATGATTTTTGTGTTGTCGCCCAACTGCTTCGTATCGCGCGTATCTGCGGAATCAGCGCAGCCATAATGATGAGCAGTAACACCATTGCCACCATCAGTTCGACGATTGTAAAACCTGCTATTAAATTGTTTTTGCGCATACGCATAGTGCTTTCCGGTACTTCTGTGTAAATATCGGCTGAAAAAAGCTGTGTGCTAACTTCAAAACCGCAAATGACGAAATTAAGCAGGCAACGCAGAAAAGGGCGTTACGCTGTGCGTACTTGCGGTTTTATAGGACATTGAGCGTTTTGCTCTGTTTATTTTAAAATGAGTTAATGTAAGTCCTATAAATTATCGGCGTGCTAATTGAGTTTGAAGAGAAACTTCAACTTCATCGCTGCCGAGTGTGCCGTTATGATTTCTATCCATACCGACCGAAACGGTGATTGCTTTCAAGTTGGTGTTTACGGATGAGGAAGCAATATTGCACAGGTATAAGTTATCAAGCGATAAATTATTTTGTGAGAAATTGTCATCGAAATTATAAATTGATTTTGCCTGAATCTGATTTATTTGCGATTTTGCCAGGTTCAGGCTTTTTGTTCTTCTTTCGACGATTATATTGTTCATATTGACTTGCGTAAGTGCTTTTAGGATTGGAACCATCGCAAATATCAGCAGGGCGGAGGCAACCAATACTTCCACCAGAGTAAACCCCGTTTTATTTTTCACTGCTATTCGCATTTTACCATTCCCGTAGTACTGACGACTGATATTACTAAAGTTTTTCCGCCTGCGCTGACAGTGAGATTTCCGCCTGTGTCTGTTCTGCTGCCAAGCGGGCCAAACCAGAAACTGGTTGTTCCGCTGTATGTAATACCGTTAGTAAGTTTTTCTGTTTTGACTACTTGTGAGGTTTGCAGGTTGGTTATTTGAAAACCGGTATAGGTGCCGGAACCGGTAAAAGTTAAGCTGAATCCCTGTCGGTTTTGAGCGGCGTTGCTGATTGCCATCGTTCTGCATAAACGAACTGCCGCGGCGATTTGATTTGCTGTGGTTTGTGCTTTGCCTTTAAAGACCGTTGCCATTCCCATTCTCGGAACGGCGACAAATGTCAACACGCTTATTATCAATACGACAATAAGCATTTCAACGAGCGTAACGGCTTTGACAGTTTTTTTCATTTGTTCGCACCAAAAACAAAGGGATGACTTTCGGCCATCCCTTTATCTTACCCTCTACGGAATCCGTTATTTTTTATTGTTTGTGGTCGCACACTACTCTGTTATTAGTCGGCATAGTGTATTTTCCGCCTAATGGACAGATTGGTGCGCCATCCGGGAAGTAGCTGGTGTTGCCAGTTACTGTTGCCATAGTGGCCGGATAGACACCATTGTGGTCTGCTGCGTACAGTTCAATTTGAGAATTCATCAAGTCAATATTTGTTGCACAGGCATTGGCTTTCGCGTTGCCGGCACTGACCGTAATTCTCGGAATCGCTATGGCAGCAAGTGCTCCTAAAATCAGAACCACTATGAGCAATTCAATCAATGTAAAACCTTTACGTTTCATCTTATTTCCTTTCGAAAAGCAATAAATAAATTAATACTCTTATATAGTTTCTCGTCTTTTAAAACCTGCGACTTATGTAAAATCTGCAAAACTTTAAACTTATTTTAAATGCGACATATAATCGAACATCGGCAGATAAACAGCCATCAGTATAAGTCCGATAACCGAACCCATAATAACCGTCATTGCGGGTTCAAGTTTTACAAGCAGCGAATTAATCATTCTGTCTATATCTTTTTCGAGGAAATTGACGCCTTTGTCGAGCATTTGCGTCAATTGGCCGGATTGTTCACCTACGCCGGCAAGCTGTATAATTATCGGTGGGAAAATATTGTGTTCCTGCATCGCATCGGCCAGACCGTGGCCTGCCTGAACGGATTTTTGCAGAGCCTGACTTATACATGTCATTTTTTCATTATTTGCCACGAAGCCCGAAATTTGTAGTGCCCTGATTATCGGTACGCCGGTGTTTATCAACATCGTAAAGCTTCGAATAAAATTCGCTGTTGCCACCATTTTGTTTAAGCTTCCGAACACAGGCATCGCGAATTTAAAATAATCCAATTTTATTTTTAGATATTTATTTTTTCTGTAATGCTGGAACCCGTACATCGCAAGGCATATTAATATTATAGAGTGCAGCCAGTAATGCCGGACAATTATGCTAAGCACAAGAAGCGTTTGAGTCGGGCCCGGCAGTGCAACACCGAGCTGGCTGTATATTTTTGAAAAGACCGGCACAACAAATATCACAAGGGCCGCAATGATGGCGACGCACATAACTCCGACGATAAGCGGATATGTAAAAGCGCTCTTGAGGCGGTTGCGCAGGTCGTCCTGCTTTTCGAGATATTTGGCGCTGATTTCAAGGCTTTCCGGAAGTTTACCGCTCGATTCGCCGGCTTCGACCATTCCAAGAAAGAAATCAGAGAATATATTACGATACTTACCGAAAGAATCGGCAAGCGACGACCCCATTGTAATGCTTTTTTTCACATCAGCGATTACATATTGCAGCGAACGATTGTCCGTTTGCTTTTCCAGCGTTTCAAGACTCTGGACGATTGAAAGGCCTGCACCGCACATACCTGCTAATTTAAAAGTGAATGATATAATTTCCGGACGCCTGATAGACAGACGTTTTGGATTGAATTTACTGCTTCTTTTGACTTTCAGCAGGTTGTAACCAATCTTTGCGAATTCGCTGCGCAGGGCGCCTATGCCGTTGATGTCTTCATAAATGCCTTTGAAGATTCTGCCTGCTTCGTCTCGTGCGGTGTATTCGTAAGTTGCCATCAATCCTCCTGCATATCAACGACACGATATAACTCGTCTATCGTGGTCAGGCCTGATAGAACCTGATTCAGTCCGCTCATTCTTAATGTTTTCATACCTTCTTTTATCGCCTGATTTTTTATCGCGGTGTCATTTCCGCCGTCGATTATCATATTGCGAATTGCAGGCGATACCGGCAGAATTTCATATATTCCCTTCCTGCCGACATAACCGCTCTTGCCGCAGTTGTCGCAGCCGGTGCTTCTGTGAAGAAGTATATCGTCGGGCTGTTCGGCGAATAATTTATTTTTAATATCCGAATCCGGAGCATAAGATTCCCTGCACGCCGAACACGAAGTTCTGTAAAGCCTTTGCGCGATGCTGCCGAGCAGGGCGGATGCAAGCATAAATGGTTTAATGCCGAGGTTTATAAGTCTTGATATTGCGCCTGCCGCGTCGTTTGTATGCAGAGTTGACAGAACAAGATGGCCTGTCATTGCGGCGCTGACGGCGATTTCCGCGGTTTCATAATCTCTGATTTCGCCGATTAAAATTACGTCCGGGTCTTGTCTTAAAATGCTTCGCAGTGCTGTTGCGAATGTCAAGCCGGCTCGCGGATTGGTCTGTACCTGCGTAATGCCGTCAAGTCTGTATTCGACAGGGTCTTCAACGGTTACGATATTGTTCTTTCCGGTATTCAGGAGTTGTAACAAAGAGTACAGCGTCGTTGTTTTTCCGCTTCCTGTGGGGCCTGTCAGAAGAATCATTCCATAAGGATTTGCGACAAGACTCCTGATTCGCTGATTGTCTAACGGGTCAGGCGCAATGTTGTCGAGATTCCATTGACGGTTGCTCTTGTTGAGGATTCTTATTACGATTTTTTCGCCTATGACCGACGGCAGCGAAGATACTCTTAAGTCGAAGTCTTTATTCTGATGCGATGTTTTTATGTGGCCGTCCTGCGGAACGCGTTTTTCAGCGATGTCCATTTTTGCCAGGATTTTTATGTGGCTTGCGATTTCGCCCTGCGCGGATGATGGAATATCAAGTTCCTTGCGCAGGATGCCGTCGATTCTGTAACGGACTATCGTATCTTTTTCCTGCGGCTCAATGTGAATGTCGCTTGCGCGGGCATCGATTGCGCCGGTGATAATTGAAGCGACGAGACCGCTGACAGGGTCGCTGCTTTCCTGCAAGTTATCCAATGCGGTAACTGTACGATGATTAACAGGTTCGCCGGTATTCTTCAGACGCATCGAGGCGATTGTCTGTTTCGTTACGTTTTGAACGTTGAAATGATAACGCAGAGCTGCTTTTATTGCATTTGGTGCGGCGACCATCGGAATCACTTTGCAGCCTGTTCGCATTTCTATCTGGTCGCGAATGGCAAGGTTCATCGGCGAACTCATCGCAACGTAAAGTTTGTCGCCATCCAGACGCACTCCGACAAGACTGTGTTCGCTGGATAATTCATACGGAATCATGTGCGCAGTAATCGAATCAACCATATCCGGTGAAAGATTCACGTATTCAAGATGCTGGCATTGTGCGACGAGTTTGCTGATTTGTTCATCTGTCGCAAGATTGTTTTCTTTAAGATATGTGAGCAGATTTTTTCCGCTCTGTTCGCACTGCCTTGTCATTTCGTCGAGTTTTTTTTCGTCGGCAATGCCGAGGCGGATAATTTCATCCAATAACTGACTGTCAGTTTGTAGTTCTTGCATATTTTTTATCCGGATTAATATACTTTGACCGCATGTAAAATCGTCCATAACAGAGCAGGGCTTAACATACATTACAAGTATTACAAGATTCAACGTCCGATAATTTTGTGATAAATAATTAATGTGGAGCACAGAAGCAGAAAAAAACTGTTTTTGCGAAAAATGATTAAAATGACTATCAAAACAGTCGAAATAGACCCCAGAGATTTTAATATAAAGGAATATTATGCTGGGCTTATTTAAATCAAAAAAGAAAACCGCAACGATATTGGTTGTCGATGACGAACCGGACATTGTCAGCACAATTAAAGCTCGACTTGAATGGAACAAGTATAAGGTTGTAACCGCTTCTAATGGCAGCCTAGCGCTTGAAATGCTTGAGAAGATGACGCCGGATTTGATTCTGCTCGACGGCAATATGCCTGTAATGTCGGGCTTTAAAATGCTCGAGATGATGCGGCAGGACAACCGGTTCAAAGATGTTCCTGTAATTATGCTGACAGCAGCGTGCGAGTCGCACAATATCGCGATAGCTGGTTCGTTGGGCGTTACCGAATATGTTACAAAACCTTTTGAATATCCGCAGTTACTCGAAAAAATTACACAGACGCTCGAAAAATAACATTCTTTCTGAACTGGTATTCAATTGACAGACGTAATATCCAATGAGAAGCTGAATTTTATAATCAAACTCAAGAGCAAAAGCCTTGAAGTGATTTTTGACGCTGTGCCTGTGGGGCTGCTTCTGGTCGATGATAACCTTAATGTTGACAGAGTCAACGAGGCGATTCGCCGGAGGATAGGCAAAAGTTATAAGGAAATTATCAACAACTCTATTTGCGATGTTCTCAACTGCAAAATCGCCGCCGACAATGAAAAATGCCACGATGAATCTCACTGCGGGCAATGCCTTTTAAAAACGAATATAAATAATGTTTTTAAAACATCTAAGTCTGTCGAAGAGCTTGAAGTCGAAAGCAAGACCCTGTTTTCCGACAAAGATGAAAAATTCTGGTTTTCCCTGACTATAAAACCTGTAATCGTTGATGAAAGAAAACATGTTGTAGTATGTATTAACGATATTACCGCCAGGAAAATCGCAGAGGAAAAAGCTGTCGAGTCGATGAAACTCAAGCAGCAATTCATTTCAACCGTTTCTCACGAATTGCGAACGCCTCTGACAGCCATCCGCGAAGGCCTAAATGTCGTGCTCGAAGGCGTGGCAGGCAAATTAAAAAGTAAACAAAGAGAATTTCTTGAACTTTCAAAACGAAACGTTGACCGGTTGAGCGCTCTTATTAACGATGTGCTGGATTTTCAGAAACTCGAATCAGGCAGAATGAGTTTTGATTTCGCCCGGGCTGATATGGCCGAGACTATAAAAGAAGCTGCCGACACGATGCAACTGATGGCTAAAAATTTCAAAGTTGAACTGTCTGTTGAAATCGAGCCGCAGGTGGGTACGGCTGTTTTCGACCGCAATAAGATGATACAGGTATTTACGAATCTTTTGAGCAATTCGATAAAATTCACGCCCGCAGGCGGTAAAGTATCTATTGTCACAAAATTGTTTAATGATACTGTTGCGATAACCGTTTCAGATAACGGTATGGGTATTCCAAAAGAAGATTTGCCGAAAGTTTTTGAAAGATTTTACCGTGTGCAGCGTCCGGGGAAAGAAATTGCCGGCACAGGTCTTGGTTTGCCGATTGTTGCGCAGATTGTCGAACGGCACAACGGCACGATTTCAGTCGAAAGCGAATTAAACAAAGGAACGTCTTTTACCGTAAGTCTGCCTTTAAAAGGCCCGCAGGTTGAGCTGGATGAAGGCAAAGACGAACTGCTCGAAAACACCATTACACACTAATCAATTACACACTAATCACACCTCTTTTATTATTAATTAGGGACAGCCACCTATTTTTCTATTTTTATTGACAAATACAAAGTGAATGTTATTTTTATGTTATGCCGAGAATAGCAAGAATAGTATTAGAAGGATTGCCATATCATATTACCCAGCGAGGTAATAACAAGCAGGATGTATTTTTCGTTGATGACGACAGGAAAGTATATCTTGAAATTTTGAAACGGCAGGCGGAGAAATACAGTCTGACGATAATGGGTTATTGCCTGATGACGAATCATATTCACCTGATAGCGATACCTCAAAAGGCCGAGTCTCTTGCCATGGCGGTAGGCCGAACGCATTTCATTTACACGCAATACATCAATCGTTTTCACAAACGCAGCGGCCATCTCTGGCAGGGCAGATTTTATTCGTGCGGCCTTGACGAGCATCATTTCTTTTCAGCGATGCGGTATATAGAGCATAATCCATTGCGTGCCGGCATAAGCCGTAAGCCGTGGAATTATGAATGGTCGAGTGCGGCCGCGCATATTGATGCGGATAGCAAATCGGAGTTGCTTGATTTGCGCAGGTGGTATGATATGATGAAAGCTGACCAGTGGAAACACTTATTGATGCAGAAAATTCCTGACAAGGAAATGAAAGCAATTCGCAGCGGTATATTGCGAGGTCGTCCATTAGGCAGCGATAGTTTTATAAGTAAACTTGAAAAGTTAGCAGGCCGCAGATTAAGGCCGTTGCCAGTCGGCAGGCCAAAGAAAGAAATTAGCGAAAAGCGAAAGAAAGGTAAAATAGGTGGCTGTCCCTAATTTGTCCGTCCCTAATTTGTCCTAATTTGTCCCTAATTCCTAATTTGTCCCTAATTAATTCTAATTAATTAATTAATTAATTCCTAATTAATTCCCTTGAATTGATTTTGTGTTTTCATAAAGAAGTATTATGCAAAAATTTAAAAAGTCGGCAATAATTATTTGATGATTATGCCGAATCTTTTTATTGATATGCTGCTATGTGGGTTTTCCGACACGCTCCTAGTAAAACAACTCTAACGGGTAATGCGGCAGATACCAGAACTGGCGTAGCAATGCCACTCGGTTGTGGTGCCGTTTCATATGAATACAATATCGGCAAGTATGAACAGGGAATATTTAATTACACAGAACCCCGATAGCAATGGATGGGTATTTTAGATGTTTTTTTATTATACATAAAACCATAAACCAACCACAGACGCCGGGCAAAGCACCACTTTGCCGAAAGATTATTGAGTCGTCGTATATGATTATGGCAATGTGCCATAAAGCCAGTATTCGACAAATTTACCTAAGTCATATAAGTCAACAGAACCGTTCTTATTAAGGTCGGCACCGGAACACCAGTTCGGTTCGGCGCAATCTTGATACATCCAGCGGCTGGCAAAGACGGCGTAATCAACAAAGTCCACATCGCCATCCGCATCAATATCGCCGGGAGTAATCTGAACAAATTCATAAGCACCCATATCAATTTGTCCATAAAGCACACGCAGATTGCCGTCCAAATCAGTCTCACCAGGTTCTGCTTGATAGTTCGGATTGCCGACATTTACGCAAGGGGAAAATTCAGTTAAATGATAACCACCGGCTGAAAATAATGGATTTTCGTTTATATTTCCCACTCCGGAGTATCCACCCTGCATATTAGAATATGTTACCGTCATAGGCCCATGAATCAAGGCACTTGCCACATTGCCCCATATGATACAGTTACTCATAGTTGGGCTTACGCCATTGTTGTAGGCACCGCAAATAACAGATTCTCCTTGCATTATGTTGCCGCTTATGGTGCAGTTCCTTATGTTTGCATTGCTATAAGAATAGTTGTAAATTGCGGCACCGCAACCAATCGTTCCTGTATTATTAAGGATAGCACAGTTGCTTATAGTCGCACTGCCACCACAATTAAAAATTCCGGCACCCCAGCCTCCCGAATTATTACGGATTATGCACTTATTTATTATTGGACTGCCGTAAGTATTATAAATCCCGCCGCCACAGCCCTCAGGCACCAAATTATCACAGATAATACAATTATTTATGACAGGGTTGCTCGATGAAATGAAAATTCCTCCACCATAGCCGTAGCCTCCTCTTATTGTGATTGCTTCGAGAATCGAATTGCCGCCTTCACCGTAAGTAAAATTGAACCCATTATGCGGCTCATCTTCTGTGCCGGTGCAATTTATTACACAATCGTTTGGATTGTCGTTCGCCCCCCGAACCGTTATCGCCTTCCCGCTAAAATCAATATCCCGATTGCCATTGCCTATATATACCCCCGGTGCAATCACAACCGTATCGCCATTAACGCTCGCATTAATTGCCGCCTGAATAGTGCCGTACTGTGAAGGCACATTGCGAACGGTGGCAAAAGAAAATGGAGACCAACAATTGATTATAATGGCGATGGCTAAAAGAGTTCGCTTCACGTTAATCTCTCCTCCGCAATAATAGCAACAAAACCGGACAGACCAAAACAGCTACAAAAAAGAATTGCACCAGAATTGTGAGATACGATTGTATTTTTCTTTTCAACATTTGTTAATATTCCCACCGCATCATATAAAAATTAGTATAAAGCATTTTAATTGAAAGTCAAGATATATTAATTATTATAATTATTAGAATTATTAGGGAATTATTGGGAATTATTAGGGGAATTATTAGGGACAGCCACCTATTTTTTTCTGCCGAAATCAGCGGCATCTGTGTCGGAGTGTAACGCAGACCCCAGAATCTTCAGGAATTTTATTCCTTGAAATTAAAATTCAGATGGGGTAATCAGCGTTAAAAAAGGGGTCTTGAATTGCAACGTCTTTGTATTGGATACGTTAGCGATTTCGTTTTAAAAAAGCGCAAGCAGCATTTTCAGTTTTTGCGTATTTTGTCGTTTTTATGTGATTTTACTTCATTTTACTGACAATTTACTGCCGATTTGTGTAAAAGCGTGTTATTCAGTGAGCGTTTTTTTACGAACTTGCGCTGAACAATCTTAACGTGCGCAAAATAGGCGATAAATTCCTGCGCAAAAATAAAAAATCGGCGTCTTTTTGAGGTTTTTTGATTTAATTTCGCGCAATTCAGACTTTTTGACAGTGTTTTTTGAACTGAAAAACGTATCCACAATTTTTAAAAACGGCAATAATCAGTGTGAAAATTTACTTCGCGGTATAGTATTTTTTGACAAATCATAGTATCGGTTTTTTTGCCGACATATACAAATCATAGTGGATTTCAAATCTTAATTTGTGTCTGGCTTCCTCTTCGGCCATTTCCATAAGCACTTCGCGAAATTCCGGTTCAGTTGTCATAGCATACAACTCCATATAAAATCTGAACGCTTCTTTTTCCTTGTTCATCGCGATAACCAGTAAATCCCCGCAATCCATTTGCGATACTTTTGATAAATCGACCATAAAATCAAGCGGAGTGCTATTTGAAATTTTTGGACGGTCGCTTACGGTTTTGCCCAGCTTGAATATTTCAAGCTCAAGATTCGTCTTGTGCACAAGTTCTTCCTCGGCAAATTGTTTGCACATTAAGATGACTTGAGGGTCTTCGGTATATTGCGACATGATGTTGTAAAATATATTAGCCTCTGTTTCCCTGTTGACGCCCACCATCAGAATATCGACAATATCTCCAGTATCTGCCATTTTAATCTCTCCAATAAACCAATAAAAATATCTCTATCGATTTTTAATTACTGGGAAACTGTAACTGCCGATGCGTCTTCTTCGTCTTCCTCTAATTTGCTTTGGGTGGGCTTGCGGGCTATAATATGGTCGTAAATCCACTTTGTAATGCCGCTCAACGCAAAACTCCAAAATACAATCACCAAAGCACACTCAAAATACCAGACCACTATAACGATAATAACCACAGCTTTAATCAAATACCCAAAAGGCTTGCTGCCTTTAAGATACTGATTCACAACGTGCGGATAGCGAATTCTGCTGACCATCATTGTGCCGGCCAAAAGGGTCGCGAATGGCAGGATATATACCAAAATGGTATGGCAAATCTGCAAATACGGCCGCCAGTTTTCTGCGATTTTCATTGTCATTTCCTGATTGAGAATAACAAGACTTGCAACCGCACCGGCAGCGGCAGGGCTGGGCAATCCTAAAAAACTCATATGGTGAGATTCGTCGTCTTCGTTTTCGACGTTGAACCTTGCAAGGCGAATAGCGGCGCAACTGAAATATATCGCGGCCACAAGCAGCAGAAAACGATATATAAAAATATCGATAACAGGATTAAACGATATACTTGTTTCGACAACCCGCAGCATAAGAAACGCAGGTGCGATGCCGAAGCTGATTACATCGCAGAGGCTGTCCAACTGACCGCCGAAACTGCTTGTGCTATGGCTCAAACGTGCCAGATGCCCGTCGAGCATATCAGCAATCATCGCGAAGAAAATCATATAGCCGGCCATTTTCAAAAATGGAAACTCCGGATGATAAATGTCAAGGCCGGAGATGTGGCCGGTTGATGCTTTCGCTGCGAAGATAATCGCCGCAAAACCGCACGCTCCATTAATCAGCGTTACCAGCGATGGCAAAACGGTAATGTATTTGAGTCGCCTTTTGCTTTTGCGAATATTTTTGTGCGTATGTTCCGAATTATTATTTTGTTCTGTCATACTTAGCCAATATCGTCAAACCTGCCCGGACTTTGTCGCCTTTTTTCACGAGAAATTTTGCGGTACTTTGAGCCGGCAGGTAAAGTTCCGTTCTTGAACCAAATTTTATCATTCCAAATATCTGTCCGCCAGCAAATTCCTGACCCTTTTGTGCGGCGCAAACAATTCTCTTTGCGATAGCACCGCTTATCTGTCTGACGTAAATTTTTTCTTTCGGTTCATTCAGGCGGGTCATCGTTAAGTTATTGCTCTCGTTGAGTTTACCGCAATTAGCGTCCATCGCGTTTATAAAAGCGCCTTTGCGGTAATTTATGTTCTCTATTCTAACCGCACAGGGCGTTCTGTTCAAATGCACATTAAAAATGCTCAAAAATATGCCGACCCTAATCGCAGGACCGCCCATAACGTCCGGCTCATCAACAACTTCCACTTCGGTTATGGTGCCGTCGGCAGGGGAGAGAATTAAATCGTCGCCGAGCGGAATTTCACGCACAGGGTCGCGGAAAAACGACAGCATCCATACCAGAACTATCGCGAAAACAATCTCCAGAAACCAGAACAGGCCGACGCTTAAAAACGCCGTGAACATCGACAGCAGCATTGCTAATGCGCATAAGCCCGGATAGATGACCACTTGCGGCAAACCGTATTTCGTAATTGGTATTCTCATAAAAATCCTTAAATGCGCGAGCATTATAACCCCGAAGCGACAAAGGCCATAGTAAAATAATTCAACAACAGCACAGTAAATTGTGTGTCAAACTTGCTTGTATTTGTTAAAAAAAAACGCTTAAAAACAGTCTAAAAACCTTAAAAAACACATCAAAAGTGCCTCAAAACACCTCAAAAACCGTTAAAAACACCTCAAATCGCTCATTTTTTTAGTCAGTTTTGACCCAAATCGACACTTTTTGACACAAAAACGTAAGTAAAACACACAAAAAAGAAATAAATGAGCAGTGAAATGAAGTGAATTAACCTGAAATCGTCTAAAAAATTAAGGACTATGGGTGTCCATAAAAAAATGTGCAAGTTTTAGCGTAAAGGGTTTAGGGTATAGAGGACAGGGTATAGTAATAACTCCATCCATCAATTTTATGTGGGTATTATACCATAAAACATCTTGTTTGTCAAGAAAATTACACGAAAAATTTAACCGCGGATTCCACAGATGACACTGATATCCGCCTGCGGCGTACAAGTTTTTTTTCTTGATTATTTGGGTAAAATAGGTATGATTATAGGTACTTTGTTGACTCATTGAGTGCGAGGAGATGTTTGTAGGCACTCCTTTGCAGTTTATGTTTTCGAGCAAAATGTTTTTCAAAAGGTGGAAGATGAAGAGATTCACAGCAGTAATATTGGCGGGGGTTATTTTTACAGCAATTGTTTGTGTGTCTTCTGCAAAGGCAGAAACTATCACAATCGGCACAGGCGCTTATTCGTGGGAATATCCATTAAATACGAGTTATTATGATGCCCGCACACAGACAATTTATCTTGCCGCTGAAATCGGCTGCGAAAAAACTCTGAATTCGCTTGCCCTCGATGTTACGACAATACCGGGAGTGGTGATGAATAATTTCACAATAAGGATGAAACATACGAGCCGTTCCGCATACAGCAGTCTGAAGGCGTGGGAGTCAACGGGTTGGACAGTCGTTTATCAGTCGAACCAGACTGTTTCTACAACAGGCTGGACGACATTCATATTCAGTACGCCATTTTATTATGACGGCACGCAAAACCTGATGGTTGATATATCTTTTAATAATAGTTCAGGTCCATATTTAGGCAAGGGCTACTGTCGATATTCAACTCCGGGCGGTACACGTTCGATATATTATGGCGCGGATAACGACTATGGAGATCCATTAACATGGTCAGGCTACACTTCACCAATACCAAGCAGTACTACCAAGATTCCGAACATACGGCTTGACTATGCACCTATGGTAACCGTGCCAAATGTAGTTGGTATGACACGAACGGCGGCAGAATCTGCTATTACATCAGCAGGTCTTGCCGTTGCCATATCATCGGGATTCAGCGATACAGTACCCGCAGGATATGTTATAAGCCAAGAACCAGTGGCAGACACTTCTGTCGCATCAGGAACATCTGTAAATATAGTGGTTTCATTGGGTATTAGTATCACTGTTCCCAATGTAGTTGGTCTGGAGCAATCGGCGGCGGAATCCGCCATTACATCAGCAGGTCTTACCGTTGCCGTATCGCCGGGATTCAGCGATACAGTACTCGCAGGATATGTTATAAGTCAAAATCCGGCAGCGGGTGCTTCTGTTGCATCGGGAATATCTGTAAATATAGTGGTTTCATTTGGTACAGCAGGAAGCTACGATTACAGCGGCGGAAGCGGGACAACAGAAGACCCATACAAAATCGCAAATGCAATTGACCTCCTGGCTTTAGCGGCATACGCTAACGACTATAGCAGGGCTTTCATTCTTGTAAATGATATCAATCTGGCGGGATTTGTTTTTTCTAAAGCTGTTATTGCGCCTGATATAAATTCTTCTACCACCGGTTTTCAGGGAACTGCCTTTACTGGTGTTTTTGATGGCAATGGCCATTCAATTATTTCACTTAAGATAGATACCGGCGGAGTAAGCAATAATTATCTTGGCCTGTTCGGAAAACTTGATTCCGGCGGTATCGTAACAAACCTGGGCACAGAAGATGTGAACATTATTGGCGGCGCCAGTTCTTATATCGGCGTGCTGTGTGGATATAATTCTTCCGGCAGCATCGCGAACTGTTATTCAACAGGCAATGTAAGCGGAACAGAGTATGTCGGCGGGCTGTGTGGATATAATAACAGCGGCAGCATCAGCAACTGTTATTTGACCGGCACTGTAAGCGGAACAAATCGGGTTGGCGGGCTGTGCGGAACTAATTATCACGGCAGCATCACCAACTGTTATTCTACAGGCAATGTGAGCGGAAAAGGGGCTGTCGGTGGGCTGTGCGGAGAGCATTATTCCGGCAGCAGCACCAACTGTTATTCGACAGGCAATGTAAGTGGAACAAATTCTGTCGGCGGGCTGTGCGGATATAATTCTTCCGGCAGCATCGCGAACTGTTATTCGACAGGCAATGTGAGCGGAAGCGGTGATTATATCGGGGGGCTGTGCGGATGGAATTATTCTGGCAGTAGCATTAGCGGTAGTTATTTTCTTAATACGGCAGGGCCGAATAATGGATATGGTACGCCGCTGACAGATGCGCAGATGAAACAGCGGGCAAGTTTTGTCGGTTGGGATTTTGTAGGTGAAACTGTGAATGGGTCGAATGATGTTTGGAGAATGTGTATTAACGAAGTTAATTATCCGGGGTTGAGTTGGACATATTCATCGGGCGGAGATTTTGATTGTCCGGATGGCGTTGATATTTATGATTTGGCTTTCTTGAGCAGTCAGTGGTTATTTGAAGGCGAGTTTATCGCTGATATTGCGGGCGGTGATGATATTGTTGATTTCCTCGACTTCGCAGTATTGGCTGAAAACTGGATGGAGTGAAAATGATTTAATATTTTTTTTGGGAATTTTTGAATTTAAAAGGTCAGACGCGGACAAATTTGAGATTTCAGAATTAAATCCAAAATCAAAATTATGCATTCGGGCAGACACATAGGTCTGCCCCTACAATACGTTTCCGTTCCGGAAACGGCTAAACGATGGAATTGTAATTTAAAAATTCACGCTCAGCGTTCCATGTAATTTATGACTCAATACAGGTATTTCGCTGAATGAAATTTTTCACGTTATCGGCAATCAGACCCTGGCCTTTCATAGCTTCGGTTCCAAACGCCATCGCGGGACGGAACGGTTTACAGTCTTTTGCCATCGTGATTTTCACATTATCGAAAAGCACATTCTCAATCGGGCTTTCAGGCAGGCCAATAAAAACAGATGCCGCGGATTGCGCATTGTTTGCAGTAATGTTTGTAATTTTAATATTTTTTACGTGCGGAGTAGTATTTGTGACCGGCTGGAAATTACGGTCTGAAAGATACGGAATTTCCTCCGGCTTTGCGCCGCATTCATAATATAGATTCATAACAATCGGACAGCCGACGCCGTTCATTGTGATATTGTTAAGCGTAATGTTTTCAACTGTGCCGGCTCTGCCGCGACGTGATTTTAGTCTTATGCCTCGGTCTGTGCCGTGGAAAACACAATCTGATATTTCGATGTTGCGAATGCCGGCGGCGGTTTCCGAACCCATAACTATGCTGCCGTGGCCGCGAAGCATATTGCAGTTTTTCGCAACGATATTCTCGCACGGTTTATTGACGCGCAGGCCGTCTTTGCCGATTCCGGATTTTAAGCAAAGGCAATCGTCATTTACATCGAAGTTGTAATCTAAAATATTAACGCCGTTGCAGGAATCGATGTCTAAGCCGTCGCCGTTGACGCCGGTGTCGGGATTTTGGAATGTTACGTTTTTAATTGTTACGTCTTTGCAATAGAGTATGTGTGTGTTCCAGAAAGGGGAGTTGCGGGTTGTGAAGCCTTCGAGCAGGACGTTTTGGCAGTTGTTGAATTGAATCAGCGGCGGTCTGAAAAAGAATGAACCGATTCCGCCACCGCCGCAGTCTGAAAGGTCGATGCCTGTATTGAGTTTCATAAATTCGTTATCCAAAGCGCAAAGCGGTAACGGGTTTTTTATCGCCTTGTTTTAGTTGCTTAAATTTCTCATGCCAACGTGTGCCGTTGCCATCGATGATTCCATCGCCAGTGATTGAGACATCCTGAAGATTTTCGGCGTAAATGCACGGCGAATAACCGTAACATTCAACGCCTTCCCAGCGGGATTTAACAGGGCGGAAGTGGGTAAAATCATCTGTGAAAAGGATTATTGCGTCTTTTTCAAGGTGTAAGTTAACTCCTGACCGCAGGCGAATCTGGCCGGTAAGATATGTACCCGTAGGAACGATAATTTTGGAGTCTTTTGGGATTGCTTTGTTAAAAATGGCTGTGTTATCGGCTTTTCCATCTCCAACGGCTCCTAAATCTTTGATGTTAATCATAAATTCCTCCGTGTTTTTTTTTGTTTAGACTGCCTTTATTTATACCTTATATCACATATAAATCCAGTCGAAATAATAGCAGATACTATTGTTTTCGCATCCTACACAACCCTCCCAAAAGTTATTTTATTGACGAAATTTTCAGGATGTTGATAATGCTGGAGATTTGCGAAAAAAACGCGAAGTTAAAGGAAAAAAAAGCCGATAAAGGCTTATTAAAGTAACTGTCTTTAAGGAAAAAATGATGTTTGAGACTCATAAAGGTCTGATAAAAACAAATAATCCGTCAATCATTAACGGTTTTGGTGATGCCGGCCAACAGGCCGGGCAACGGGTGCAGATGCAGTATCAGCGGACACGTGAAATGACGCTGGACGATATGCTGCTGGAAAATCGCATCATATTTATGATTGGCGAAATTCAATATAGTATGGCAACTGCGGTAATTATGAAGATGTTGTATCTTGATAATCAAAAACGCGGAAGCGAAATTAGTTTGTATATTAATTCGCCGGGCGGAAGCGTTGACGATACGATGGCGATTTACGATACGATTCAGTTCATCGGCTCGCCGGTCGCGACATATTGCATCGGCTGTGCGGCGTCCGGTGCGGCAATCGTTCTGGGCTCCGGTGCAAAAGGCAAACGTCATGCTCTCCCGCACGCAAAAATTATGCTCCACCAGCCGTGGGGCGGCGTAACCGGTCAGGCTTCGGATATCAAAATTCAGGCTGAAGAAATTCTCAAATCAAAGAGAGTTATTAACGAAATTCTTTCGAAGCACACAGGTCAGCCGATAGAAAAAATTATGTCTGAAACAGAACGCGACAGATATATGACAGCAGATGAAGCGAAAAATTACGGCTTGATTGACGAAGTGCTGCACGAAACCATTGATGAAAAAGATAAAAAGAAAAAAGAAAATAAATAATGAGCCACAGAGTTAAATTTTATTTTTAGCCACAGAGTTCACGACTCGACTGAGCTCGCCGAAGTCAGAGAACACAGAGGCATTTATTTTTTAACGATAAAGCTCACAGAGATAAATAAAGGAAAACAGATGACACTAAATCAAAATTTAGTACCGATAGTAGTGGAAAAAACCGGACGCGGCGAACGCTCTTATGATATTTTCTCGAGACTGCTCAAGGACAGAATCATCTTCCTCGGCGGGCAGGTCGATGATGAATCCGCGAGCCTTATCATCGCTCAAATGCTGTTTTTGAGTAATGAAGATTCCAAAACCGATATCAACTTCTACATCAACTCGCCGGGCGGAAGCGTAACGGCGGGTCTTGCGATTTATGACACAATGCAATTCCTTCGCTGCCAGGTTGCGACATACTGCGTCGGACAGGCCGCCAGCATGGGCGCGATACTCTTTACCGCAGGCGCTAAAGGCAAACGATATATGCTCAACAACAGCAGAATCCTTTTGCATCAGCCGTTAATCAGCGGCATTCTGGAAGGGCCGGCAACCGATCTTGATATTCAGGCCAAGGAAATTCTCCGCCTGCGCGGCAGATTATATGAAATACTTTCACATCACACCGGCAAACCGGTAGAGAAAATCGAAGCCGACTGCGACAGAAATCGCTGGGTCGAAGCTCATGAATCAATCGAGTACGGCCTTGCGGACGAAATCCTGCAGAAAGCTCCGCAGCCAGTGGAAAGGCCCCAAGAAGATTAATGGCCGGCGCGGCACGAAGATTTTTTAAATTCCCGCTGCAAGATTTTTAGTTCGAATCAAACGAATTTTGACCGTCAGCAGAATTGAGACTATCAAAGCCGCCGCGAACAAACCGCTGAAAATATATAATGTTGCTGAATAGCTTTGTGTTCTGTCTTTTACCATAGCCAGCAGCATCGGCCCGAAAATACCCGCAGCCGACCACGCCGTTAAAATATAACCGTGAATCGCGGAAACCTGTTTGGTGCCAAAAAGGTCGCTGATATACGCAGGCACCGATGCAAACCCGCCGCCGTAACAGGTCATAATTAAAAATACTACAGCCTGAAATAGAACGGGATTTGTAATGCGGGGCAGTGCCAAAAACGCGACAATCTGAATCACAAAGAACAGCATCCACGTTACCGGTCTGCCGATATGGTCTGAAACGCTCGACCAGCCGATTCTGCCAAGCCCGTTGAACAACGCGATTATCGCGACCATTCCTGCCGCTGCCGCTGCTGACAAGCCCGCCAATTCCTGCCCCATCGGCGAGGCAACCGAAATTATCGCTATGCCGCAGGAAATATTAATAAACAGCATCACCCACAGAAAATAAAACCGCGCGGTCTTGACGGCTTCATTTGCCGTTAGCTGCGAAAGGTCAGCTTTGATTTTTTTTGTTCCGTTATCTAATTTCGCCTTGAAACCGGCAGGCATCCATCCTTGTGGCGGCGGAGCTAAATATTGTGCCGAGATGAACATTACAACAAAATATATTACGCCAAGAACATAAAACATACCTTCAACACCGATTGATTCGATGGACATGAGTTTTTTCATTGCGAAGCTGCTGATAAACGCCGCGAAGCCGAACCCCATAATCGCAATGCCCGTCGCCATTCCTCTTTTATCCGGGAACCATTTTATCAAAGTCGATACCGGCGTAATGTATCCTGTGCCGAGACCGATTCCGCCGAGCACTCCATAAGATAAATATAACAGACGCAGCGATTCAAACCTGACTGCAATACCTGCACAAATAACACCGACACCGAAGAAGCAGGCCGACAGTGTGCCGGCTTTTCTCGGTCCATATTTTTCAACAAAGTGACCAAAGAACGCTGCGCTTAATCCAAGAAAAGCAATCGCGACCGCGAAAGTCAGCGTAACATCAGACAATTTACATTCGAAAATATTCATAATCGGCTTTGCCGCTACGCTCCATGCGTAAACCGAACCGATGGAAATGTGAATACCAACCGCGCTTAATGCAATCAACCATCTATTTTTCAAGTATTACTCCGTTTTATTCTATGTTCTGTGCTTATATTTCCGCTATATCAACATTTTTCGCTGCCGCGGTTTCATCCAATCTTCCAACAGGTGTTGTGATTGGCGCAGCTTTCAATTTCTCCGGCTCATTTTTCGCCAGCTTCGCTAATTCAATCATTGTATTAATAAATATATCGAGCGTTTCTTTGCTTTCTGTTTCCGTCGGTTCAACCATTATCGCTTCTTTTACTATCGACGGAAAATAAACTGTCGGCGGATGAAAACCTCTTTCAATCAGACCCTTGGCGATATCGATTGCATGAACGCCGTTTTTCGTTTGTCTTTCAGCGCTGAAAACACATTCGTGCTTGCAGGTCTGCCCAAAAGGTAAATCGTAATAATCCTTCAGTTTTTCTTTGATATAATTTGCGTTCAGAACCGCGTTTTCCGAAACAGCTTTCAAACCTTCTTTGCCGAGCATTAGAATATAAACATACGCCCGCAGAATAATCGCGAAGTTGCCGTAAAACGGCGCGATATAACCAATCGACTTCGGCCTGTCATATTCGAGCGCAAATGTTCCGTCGTCTCTTTTCACAACAATAGACACCGGCAGAAAATCGACTAATTTTTTCACAACGCCAACCGGCCCCGCGCCGGGACCGCCTCCGCCGTGAGGTGTGGCGAAAGTTTTGTGAAGATTTATGTGCATAATATCGAAACCAAAATCGCCCGGCCGAGCCTTGCCGACAATCGCGTTCAAATTCGCGCCGTCATAATAACAAAGACCATCAACCGAATGAATAATTTCGCAAATCTCTTTTATATTCTTTTCAAAAATGCCCAGCGTGTTCGGACAAGTCAGCATCAGGCCGGCAGTTTCAGAATTAACCATTTTTCGCAACGCTTCAACATCCATCATACCTTCGCTGTCGGAAGGCACAGAAACAACTTTGTAGCCCGCAATCGCTGCGCTTGCCGGATTTGTCCCGTGTGCGCTGTCTGGAATCAGAACCGTTGTTTTTTTATTTCCCTTGTCGCGGTGATAGGCCGCCATAATCATAATGCCGGTAAGTTCGCCGTGAGCGCCGGCCATCGGCTGCATTGTAAAGCCTGCCATCGCAGTCAATTCGCAAAGATATTTATCCATATCATACAAAACTTCAAGCGCACCCTGCGTAAGCATTCCGCCCATTCGCAACTGCGGCAGTAACGGATGAAGATGTGCAAAGCCCGGATACGCCGCGATTCGCTCGGCGACTTTCGGATTATATTTCATCGTACATGAACCCAGCGGATAGAAATTTGTATCAACGCCAAAGTTCCTGCGCGAAAGTTCCGTAAAATGCCGAACAACATCAAGTTCACTCAACTCCGGCAGTTTCGCATCAGAATTTCGCAATAATTCTTTTTTAATATGAATAGTTGTCGGCACATCGCTCGCGGGCGGCATTACGCCATGACGACCTTCAACGCTTTTTTCATATATGAGTTTCATAGTACAGCCTCCAGTGCTTCGGCGAGCATTCCAATTTGCTGTTTAGTTCGCTTTTCAGTTACGGCAATCAGCAGCGAATTTTCCATTCCTTCGTAATACCTGCTCAACGGAAAGCCAGCGGCAAACCCTTTTTCAATCAGTTTGCCCGCAACCTCCGCGGCATTGGCCGGAAGTTCAATCACAAATTCATTAAAAAACCATTTCGCCTGAAATTTAGATTTCACGCCTTTTACCGCAGTCAATCTCTGCCATGCGTAACTCGCCTTGTCCGCACACAACTGCGCAGTTTGTTTCAATCCATCTTTGCCAAGCAGCGAAGAATAAACTAAAGCCGTCAGCGCACAAAGTGCTTCATTGGAACAAATATTCGAGGTCGCCTTGTCGCGGCGAATGTGCTGCTCACGCGCCTGCAATGTTAAAACAAATCCAGTTCTGCCCTGATTATCTTTTGTCCTGCCGACGATTCTGCCCGGCATTTTCCGAACATAATCTTTTTTCGTCGCCATGAATCCAAGATACGGCCCGCCAAAACTCATCGGCAATCCTAAACTTTGGCCTTCGCCGGTAACGATGTCAGCGCCCATTGCGCCGGGCGTTTTCAAAATGCCAAGCGAAATCGGGTAGCATGAAACAATCAGCAGTGCGCCTTTTTTGTGAGCGGCTTCGGCCAAATCCGTAAAATCATCGACACAGCCGAAGAAATTCGGATTCTGTACGATTATTGCCGCGGTACCATCGTCAAGTTTTTCCAGCAGAGCCTTTCTGTTCACAAGTCCCTGTTCGTTTTTCGTTTGTTCCAAATCAATATTCAAATTCTTCGTGTACGACTGAATCATTACACGGTAAATAGGATTGACGCTGTCATCGATTAGAATTTTATTTCTGCCTGTGATTCGCAGCGCCATCATCATCGCTTCATAAAGAGCCGTTCCACCATCGTAAAGCGAAGCGTTTGAAGCCTGCATTTCAGTCAACCTGCAAATCAAAGACTGATACTCGAAAATCGCCTGCAAGGTACCCTGCGAAATCTCCGGCTGGTAGGGCGTATAAGCAGTATAAAATTCACTCCTGCTGATAAGCGCGTAAACAGCCGAGGGGATAAAATGGTCGTAAAAACCGCCGCCGAGGAAACAAGTCAAATCGATATGATTCTTATCGGCGAGGTCGGCGAGTCTGTTGCGAACTTCAAACTCGCTCATTCCCGAAGGCAGATTAAATTCCTTTGTCAGAAATTCTTTCGGAATATCGGCAAACAGACCATCCATTGAAAGACCGATTTCAGACAGCATTTGTTTCTGCTGGCTGGGTGTGTTGGCTATGAAAGACATTTTTTACCTTTCGTATTTCGTTATTCGTGAAGCGTGAAGCGAAAAAAAACGAGATACACTTCACGAGATACGCTTTACGCTTATACCGTTTTAAGATATTCTTCGTATTGTGTGGCGTTCATAAGATGTTTCGTGTCAGGCTTTGAAACTTTCAATTTGCAAATCCAGCCTGTTTTATAGCAATCCTGATTAATAAGTTCAGGCTTTGAGGATAATTCTTCATTAACTTCCGCGACCTCGCCCGCCAGAGGACTATAAACATCGCTTGCCGCCTTTGAGCTTTCAACAACAGCCGCAACATCGTGAACATTTAATTTCTTGTTCAGCGAGGGAAGCTCAACGAAAGTAATTTCGCCAAGTGAATGTTGAGCGTGGTCGCTGATGCCGATTGTCGCTGTGCCGCCGTTAATTTCAACCCATTCGTGGTCTTTTGTATAAAAAAGATTTCCTGGTACCATTTTTTACTCCTTATTTTTAGCCACCAAGACACGAATTTATTTAAGATTTAAGATTGAAGAATGAAGATTTGAGGAACGCCTGCGGCGTGATATTTATATTAATCTTCAATCTACAATCTTCAATTTTTCAATTTATAAGTGTCTTTGTGGCTAACGTTTAAAATTTTTCGAATCGTTCTGCTGCCATTCCTTTAATATCGGCGGTAAGTTTATCGCCGATATTTACTTTTTCTTTTCTGCCCTGCTGGATGTGTCCTGCGTTTCGGGCGGTATAATAAATGCCGACAGGTTTTCCTGCCGCGTTATATTCTTTTTTAATCAGTGCAAGAACAATTTGCGTCCCGCCTGCCGTAGCACAGCTTAAAACGTGTCCGATACAAATGCCTGCTTCATTTAAAACGCCGTCAAGCTGCCTGATTGGCCGAACGCCTTTGCCGCCGTCAAATTTTAATCTCGCGACTTCGGTTTCATAGTTTACTTTTTTCGCAATCGCGTCTTTACCGATGAAGTTTTCTTTTTGAAGTTTTACCGCCCAACTGTAACCCGCTTGGAAAGGCGAAATATTAAAATCGCCCGCAAGCTCATGGCCGTACAATGGCAATCCCGCTTCAATTCGCAAACTGTCGCGCGAGCCAAGCCCGCACGGAATAATACCCAGCGGTTTTCCCGCTTCGAGAATCATATCCCAAAGTTTCGCAGCTTTATTCGGATGCACGAAAATTTCGTAACTGACTTTTGCGCCGGTGTAACCGGTCGAAGTAATAATTACATCGAGATCATTTTTCTTCGCGAAAATAAAAGACAGTGATTTCATTCCGCTTACATCAACGCCGAAAATATTTTCCAGACACTTTACCGCTGCAGGTCCTTGAAGAGCCATATCGACTCTGGCATCGGGTAAAGAAGCGTTTTTGAGGTCAGCGACTTCGATTTGTCCTTGCTTGACTTTCGCAATCCAGTCTTTAACTTTCTGTTCGTTGGAAGCGTTGGCGACGAGCATAAAATTATCGTCAGCGATACAATAAACAATCACATCATCGATAATATCGCCTGCGTAATCCAGAACATAAGCATATTGTGCTTTGCCTGGCTTCAATTTCGGGACATCGTTGGTAACAAGCAGGTTCAGAAACTTCATTGCGTCTTTGCCTGTGATTTTCAAAAACGCCATGTGGGTACAATCGAAAAGTCCCGCTGTTTTGCGAACGGCCGAGTGCTCTTCGCTGATGGATTTGTACCACAACGGCATCATCCAGCCGGCGAAAGGCACAATTTGAGCCTTGGCCGCAAGAGCCGCGTGCTTGTCAAATAAAACAGTTTTCTTGTCCACATTTATCCTTATTAGCAGAATAGTGATAAATCTAAGCAAAATTATTCAAATGTCAACGTTTTTCACGCATAAAGAGGTGCTGAATATTTAGGGATTATTGTTTATTTTTAATTGCCCACAAATCTTGGCTCTTATTTTCTTGCAATATTGCCTTGTTTTATGTAAAGTTACTGCGAAATGACCGTGATTTGCGATTATTTTAGTAATTCTAAATTATTAATTGTCAATGATTTGGAGAGGTGACCGAGTGGCTGAAGGTAACGGTTTGCTAAACCGTCGTACCGGTGAACGCTGGTACCGCGAGTTCGAATCTCGCCCTCTCCGTTTTAAAGAGAGCCATTAGTTAAGCTCTTGATTACCAACGGATTAAGAGACTCATTAGAGCCTCATTATAGTTTTCCACCAAATTTTATTACCTCATACCTTTGTGTCTCACTTCGCAACCTGCGTGCATCTAAAAAAATAGACTTTTTAAGAAAATTTCTATCCGCGAAAAGACTCTTACGCGCTACGATAGATTGGAATTGATATGCAATAATTGTCTTATTTTCGTGATGATTATGTGTGGGTTTGTTCGATTTTCGTATTTTTAAAGATATTTTTTACTAATTTAGCATAATTTACTATAAAAAATACGTTTTACGAGTACAATCAGCAGATACACATGATTTTTTAAGGAATTTGGTATGAAAATAGGAATTGTCAAAGAAATCAAGACACATGAGTACCGAGTAGGTGCAACGCCATCTTGTGTAAGAGTGTATTGTTCGAAAGGTCATAAAGTTTTCGTTGAAAAACAAGCAGGCATTAATGCCGGATTTGAAGACAGTGAATACGCCGCCGCAGGCGCAACAATCATTTCCGATAAGCGGAAAATATTTGCCGATTCCGATATGATCATCAAAGTCAAAGAACCTCTGCCGGAAGAGTATGATTTATTCTGCGAGGGACAAATCTTATACACTTATCTTCATTTGGCCGCTTCAAAGGAACTTACGCTTGCGCTGCTCAAACAGAAAATAAAAGGCGTAGCTTACGAAACAATTGAAACTCCGACAGGTCTGCTGCCATGTCTGAAGCCGATGAGCGAAATTGCAGGAAGGCTCTCAATTCAGGAAGGTGCAAAATATCTTGAGAAACCGTTTGGCGGCCGCGGCATATTGCTTGGCGGAGTGCCGGGTGTAAGACGCGGAAGCATTGCAATACTGGGCGGAGGCGTCGCGGGCCTGAATGCGTGCAAAATCGCCGTAGGTATTGGTGCAGATGTTACGATTCTCGACATTGATTCCAACCGTTTGGCTTATCTCGATGATATATTTGGCTGTAACATCACAACGTTATACAGCAACGAAGCAAATATCGATGCCGTTTTACAAAATGCCGACCTTGTAATTGGAGCAGTATTAATCCCCGGTGCACAAGCGCCTCGTCTTATCAAAAAGGCTCACTTGAAAAAAATGAAAAAGGGCGCTGTCATTGTCGATATCGCCGTAGATCAGGGCGGCTGCACAGAAACAACAAAACCGACGACACACGACAACCCCGTTTATACAGTTGATGGCGTAGTTCATTATTGCGTTGCGAATATGCCTGGTGCAGTAGCTCTCTCGTCAACCATTGCATTAACAAGTACAACACTGCGTTATGGCCTGATGATTGCCGAACACGGCCTTGAAAAAGCCTGCCGAATGAATCAGGATATTGCCAAAGGTGTAAATGTATATAATGGAAAATGTGTTTATAATAATGTTGCACAGGGACTGGGGCTGACCTATACTCCACTGGATTCAGTATTAGATTCTTAAGGATATATATATGCAGCCGGACAGTACAGATTGGAAAATTATAAATCAGCTCTCGAAAAATTCTGTTCCCAACAGTGTGGTCGCCAGAGATTTGGGGCTTTCTGAAGGTGCCGTGCGTCAGCGTCTCAAGAAATTACAGGAAAACGGCATTTTAAAAATCAAAGCATTGCGGAATCCTGAAACGCTCGAAAATCAGGAATTGGCTTTGATTACTGTAAATGTTTCCGAAAGCAAACTGTTGAATCAGAAGGCCGTCGAGATTTCACAGATTGAAAACGTCATATCTGTTGCTATCCTTTCAGGCCGTTATGATTTATTGGTAGAGGTATTGGTTGATTCAAATAAGGGGTTAATTCAGTTCCTTACAAATAAACTGTCTGCGATTAAAGGAATTTCCAAAACAGAAACATTTGTAGTGCTAAAATCCATCGGAAAATGGATTTAAAATTTTACAGAAATCATTTTTCCGGTCTGCTATTTTTGCAGCACCTGCGGCGTGATTTCCGTTACATCCGCGCCGCCCTGATTGAAGTTGCCGCGGTCATCATAAAGGGCTTATTCGCGATGGCCTGAAGATTTCAATTGGCCGCAGAGATAGTCTGGCACAAAGAAATTATTAATTTTGAATTTTTAATTCTCAATTGAAGAGTCTGTCTTTGGTGAAACCTGTTTTTAACGTTCCCCGAAAGGGGCTTCAAGAACATTGAACATTCAACTTTCAACGTTTAACGTCGAATGAGGAGTGCCCCTCCATAGGCGGGTAAATCTCGCATGGATTTTTTTATCAAAATACAAAAATTGACGGCAGGGCAAGCGGATACTATTTATTCTTTTCGTTCTCTGATTAGACCAAGGAATAATAAGGAATGAAATATTCTGTCTGTAATCTGGACACAAAATTGATTTGGTAAACTGATTCCATGACAAACATTATTCCGCAGATTCCATCCACGAGGGTCTGTATATAAAACTCGGAAATATAAAACAGCATCTTCTCCAAGCAATTGAACTATAACATCATCTCTGAGTATCTCATTAAAGGTTTTATAATCGTATCCGCCATAACGATTTTGCTTAGATATAGTCCCACCAGCTAATTCTAATAATTTCCTTATGGCATCTTCGACTTGCGGGATTAATAAATGTATGGCAACAAGATGATCCTCATTAAAATATGCATCTAAACCTCTTTTGACGATATTCATTTTTTCTTTTGTAAATACAGGCGATTCAGATAATTTTCCGATTATGCTATCAGACGAAATAGAGAACTTTTCCTTAAATTTATGTAATACATTGCGAAGAAATATAGAAATAAATTGCATATCTTGAGCAATTTGCATAATAATATGACCATCTATGTCTTCTTCAAGTGAGCCTATATTTGCAATAGTACGGCCATTATGGTCTTGTAAGGCGTTTGAAAACAGAAATGAAAGAGGAAAATTTTTAGAGGTATTTTTTAGTTCTTTTTGAGTTTCACTTTTATTAGGAATGTACTGAATTACTATCATAGTCATTACTTTATCAATTTCTCCGGCAGTCATTGCATTGACATAATTATCCATTTCTTCCCGAGGAATTTCTGTCTTAACTGAAATCGGCTTCATATCCTTATGAGCATCGGGGCCGCGATTGTGAATAATATTTAGTAGTTTATCAGCTTCATCTTTAAGGCCGAAATCTCTATATATCGATTCAACCTTTTGCAACCAGGTGATAGCTAAAAGACCAGAAGCTTCTTTAGAAATCTTTTCAAATGCGCCCCCATATTTTAGCAAAGCTCTCTTGATGTCGTCCGGGTTATTTTGTTTGCGATAATATTGTGCTAACCGAATAGCAGCAGATTCTGCAGCGAATGGGTCAAATGATTCTTTGTTGTCAAAATTAGATACACGGTCAAGCCTAGTTTCGAGGTCATCAATAATATTTTTCGCCTGTTCGTCGACCAATTTAATTTTTTTGTTCATTAAAAGAGTATCAAATGAAAACCCCCATAAGCCACGTTTAGAATCGTCAGCAATCTTACCCTCAAAATCAATCATTGTATCACGGAGTTGATTTGAGCGGATTTTATCATTTATACTAATTGCTAATTTGGTAGCATATTTTATTTTCCGAATAACATTACTTTCATATTTATGGCACAGCAATTTTGCCATTTCGATTACACTGTCAATGCAAATATGTGCCATTGTGATATCAGCAGGCTTATTAGTTACGTGTTTTGAAAATTCCCAAACCAGTGTTGCATAACGAGTTTTTAATATGGGATGTTTTGCTTGTTTTGCTCGATTGTACCAATAATCAAGTATTTCAGGTGTTACTTGGTTCAGACTAGGAATTTCCCATGTTGTTCCATCTTTATCCTTCCCCGACATCATTGGACCGAAATAAATCCCCCATACGCTTCCTTGTTCTGAGCCATCCTCATAAAAATCAAATGCCGTGTACTCAGCAAGCCATTCCATTGGAGGCTCAGATTTATCGTCTTTTTTACGCAACTTTCTTACCGCTTCGCTTACTTCATGTTCATCGAAAGGGTCTGTTGCATTCTCAAATGCAGATAAAACTTTTTCAATTTCGTTCACCATATGATCTCCTCAAGGGAATGAGTGAATTATAGCGGGAAAACGGAGAAAAGGCAAAGGGAAAACGAATCTCGGAGACGAGATAATTACCCCTCCATTACTGTCAGGGCTCTGTTTTTTGCGTTGAAACATCGCAGATATATATAGTTGACAATTCTGATTCCCTGCCGATAATATATTGCATTCAGAAAGGAATCTTGAAATGGCTATAACTAAAAACTCAAAATTCAAAATCATATTCTGTCTGCTGACTTCTGTATTCTGTATTCTGCCGTTTGCCGGCTGTCAGGAAAAGCAGAAGGCTGAATCGACAACAGAAACAAAGGCTCCCGCAAAATCTAACGCGAAACTTTCTGACGAAGTTGCGCAGCTTACAAAGCAGGTCGAAGGCTTAATGGGCATAAACAAAGAAGCAAGGACTTCTGCGCTGTCAACACTGAATGCGGTTGAGCTTTTATCCAAAAGCGGACTCTATACAAATGATACAACAAAGAAGAAAGACAGGCTGGTTGTGTATCTGAAGCCAATCGACGATATGGGCGATGCTGTCAAAGCGGCAGGGGAAGTCAATGTCGAACTTTGGAATTTGAACGCCAAGCCGGAAAACGCGATGCTTGCGCAATGGAAAGTAACGCCTGAAGAATTGAAAAAGAAATGGACAAGCTCGCTGATGTCAACGCATTATAAACTGGACTTTGACGCCGGCGATAAATTGGCCGGTAAAGAAAAAGAACTTACGCTAAAAACGCAATTCACCGATTATCTGACAGGTAAGGTTTTCAAGTCTCAATTAGTAATTAATAAATAGTTTTTGCATCGTTAGCTCGCCGATTCATTCGGCGGGTTATTTTACGAGAAGATTTCGTCGGAGTATTCCTGACCGAGTTGTTTTTCGTAATAATTATGAAGTGCTTTTTCGCCGGTGTTCTGGAATTTCTCGATTGAGGTGAAGATTCCGGTTTTCAGCAGGAACAGAATCGCAAAACACGCAGCCATGTTGGCGATGGAGCTTTTGAGCGGTGCGATTTTTTCCATAAATTTAATGTCCGGCCGGGCAATTCTCAATTTTTCAGCTTTTGCGGTATGACGCACCGAATGAGCGAGAGTGTCTATTGTCTGCACATTCGCGGCTTTCAATAAATCAAGCTGGTGCGGACGAGATTTGAGCAGCGACAATGCAAGATAGACTTTGCCAAGCGAGGCAAGGCGTCTTTGGCATTTCGGGCAGTTGGCAATATGATTCTGAACCCAGACGGCATCCATACTTATTAAGCTGGAGACGATTTTGTTCAGTCTGCTTCGTATGTCTTTGCAATAAATTGTATTTTTAAATTTCATATTTTATTCATCCAAACCGCCAATAACTGTACCGCTCTGTGCCGATATACTCTGGCGCTGCCTTCGGTTATACTCAAAATTTTCGCGACCTGCGCATAAGGAAGTTCAGCCAAATCGTGCAGCGTTACGACATCCCGCAGCAGGTCTGGCAATTTTGTAATAGTATCGCGAAGCTGCTGCTGCAAAGCGTTGGAATCCATATCGACTGTTTGAGCTTCTTCCGTTTTGGTTGCGGCCAGTTGAGGCAGATTTTTCTTTTCGAGCATTCGCCTTCTTAAAAACGAAATCGCGGTGTTGCTTGCCGAGCGGAAGACATAGGCTTTGATGTTGTTTGGTTTTTCGCCGTGGTCGTAATGAGCAAGGTGCAGAAATGTGTCCTGATACGCGTCGCAGACGTCCTGTTCGTTGCCGAGGATTCGCCAAAGCATAGTGATTAACTGTTCGCCATACGACTGCATTGCAGGCAGCACCCATTGCTGGGACGCATTCAGCGTGTCAGGTATCGCAAAATCCCACAACAACTTATAGCTTTGAGCTTTGCTTAACATTAGTTTTCAACAGTTAAGACGTTCAGGCTGATACTATGTTACCAAAAAATCGGGAAAAATACAAAATTTTTGGAAATTTTTATTTTTTCAATAACGTTTTGCCTGCCGGTGCGTCTAAATCATTGGTTTCGGAGAATTTATGGTTTCAAAAGGTAAAAATAGGAAAGCTGAAGGCCAATCGCAGGATGCGGTATCGCTGGTTGACGGCTTTATGGCCGGTGCGGTCGAAACTGGGGCAAGCGATGTGCATTTTGAGCCGACAGAGAATGGTCTGGTCGTGAAATACCGCCTCGACGGCGTTTTAAATACTGTTGAAACGCTTCCGAAGGCGTTTTCCGAAAATATCATTGCCCGCCTGAAAGTGCTTGGCAATCTTTTGACATACCGTAACGATATTCCGCAGGAAGGCAGAATTGAGGTCAATTCGCAGAACAAAAACGTAACCGATGAACGGCTGGCGATTTTTCCGACAATTCACGGCCAAAGAGCGGTTGTTCGGATTTTTTATCAGCATAAAAACCTGACGGAAATCGAGCAGCTTGGTTTTTCAAAAAATATTTTTAATACGCTTACGAAAATTGCGTTTAAAAGTCAGGGATTATTTCTTCTCACCGGCCCGGCCGGCAGCGGCAAGAGCACAACGCTTGCTGCGCTGCTGCGATATATACTGGAGAAGTTTCCCGGCAAAAGCATCGTATCGCTCGAAGACCCGGTCGAAATAAGAGTCGATGGCGTAACGCAGGTTCAGATTACGCCTTATGGCGAAATGACGTTCCCGACCGCGCTGCGTTCGCTTTTGCGGCAAGACCCGCAGGTTTTGATGATTGGCGAAATACGCGATGCCGAGACTGCGAAGATTGCGATTGAAGCTGCGCTGACCGGCCATTTTTTAATGAGTACGATGCACAGTTCAACGCCGGCGGCTGGTTTCCTGCGTCTTTTGGAAATGGGAATCGAGCCTTATCAGATTACATCGAGCGTAACGGCGATATTGAATCAAAGGCTCGTCCGCAGGCTTTGTGATAAATGCAAAAAACAAATCGGTAAAAATTCTTATGAGTCCATCGGCTGCGAAAGCTGTCTTAATACCGGTTATAAAGGCAGGGCACTGATTGCGGAAATCGTCGAGCTTGACAGTCAGTTGCGAAAAGCGATTGCCCAGCGTAACGACCTTGAGCAGCTTGAGGCGATACTCAAAGACAGAGGGCATACGAATATGCTTGCCGACGGCAAAAGACTTGTCGAGCAGGGCGTTACTTCGATGGATGAACTGAACAGAGTTTGCGGAGTAATAGAATAAAAATAGCCGCGAAGAAACTATGAAATTGAATAATGAAGATTGTAGATTGAAGATTTTTATAAATATTCCGCCGCAGGCGTTCCTCTAATCTTCATTCTTCATTCTTCAATCTTAAATTTATTTGTGTCTTAGTGGCAGAAAATAGTTGGAGTGAAAATATGGCTATATATGAATATGATGCTTTAGCGGCGAATGATCGGCTGATGTGCGGCACAATCGAAGCGGCATCACCTGCCGAGGCCGAGCAGCTTTTGAAGGATATGAAGCTGACCGTCAACTCGATTGAGAAGGCGAAACTCAAAGGGCCGAAGACTTCCATCAGCAGGGATGAATTTCTGCTTTTCAATCAGCAGCTTGCTTCGATTACAAAAGCGGGTGTGCCTTTGGAAAGAGGCTTGCGCGAACTGTCGGCGGACATCGGCTCGCGCAAAATGCGAAAATTGGTTGAGGACATCGCAAGCGAACTTGAACGAGGCGAGAGCATTGAAAAAGCGTTCGAGAAAAGGCAAAAATATTTTCCGCCGCTTTACGGCAGGATTTTAAAAGCAGGTGTCGAAACCGGCAGATTGAGCCAAATGCTGACGAATCTGAATCGGCACATTGAAATGTCGAATCAGACGCGAAAAATTATTTTTGAAGCTATTGCGTATCCAGCGGTAATTTTTGCGATGGCATCAGTAATAATAACATTTATGTTTCTGCTCGTTATTCCGCAATTCTCAAATATATTACAAGATATGACCGGCGGGCAGCTTCCAAGCCTGACAAGAGTTGTGCTTAAAATACCGAAATATGTTATTCCTTTCTGGATAGGCGTTGGAATTTTAACGGGGCTGATAATAACATTGAACGTTTTGGTGTCGCCGAATTCTGCAATAAGAAAAATGAAGGAATCGGTATTGTTGAGCATTCCGGTCCTTGGCAGACTATACCACAGCAGTATTATGGCGAAGATGGCTGAATCTATGGCCGCGATGATTGCCGCCGGAACCGATATGTCCAGTTGCCTGCGATTAAGTGCCGAATCTTCGGGAAGCCAGAATCTTATCTTTGAGACAAAATTTTTGGCCGAGCAAATCGAAAAAGGCACAAATATTATGCAGGCGGGGCAGTTCTGCCGAATAATTCCAAAACTGTTTCTTTACTCGATACAATTAGGTTCGCAGCGGAATGAGCTTGAGGACAATCTGCATAGTCTTGGCCAGATGTATGTCGAGCAGGTGCGGTGCAGTCAGGCCAGATTGGAGGCTATTCTGCTGCCGCTGATGCTGATGGTTGTCGGCGGATTAGTTGGAATGATAGTATTAAGTATTTTTTTGCCGATGTGCAGAATTATTACTTCGCTGATGTGAGATAAAAATGTTTTTGATGCTGATTATGTCTGTTCTTATTCTGTATGTTTTCCTCGGTTACAAAACGCCGCGGCTGGCGATTATCACAATGCCAATTGCGGTGTCGTTTTTCTTTATAGTATTCGCAAGTCATGACCTTGGTTTGGAGGCGGTTACATCCTTGTTGATTTTCTTCACAACACTGTTGGCAATAATTGTAAGACCGCATGAAACCGATATTGTTCCATGGCCGAAAAGGGCTGCGAAACTGGCTTTCACAATTGTTTTAACTATGGGAATTACAATCGGCCTTTTTATCTTGTCTTTCCCGATAGGTACGGTTTTTATCGGATTGCTGGGCATTATCTGTGGTTATTTAATAGGTGCGAACTGGACTGGAAAAAATTATACAACTGCTTATGTCATTTCGACAATCGGCGCCAGTATGAGGCAGAATTTACCGCTTCCTATGGCGTTGCAGTCTGCGGCGGAAAACTTAAAATACAAACATTCGATTATCCTGCGGCAAATTTCAAAATGGCTCTTGCAGGGTTATTCGTTGAGCGAATCGATTAAACGGGGCTTCAGGAACTGCCCGGCAAGGATAACCGCGTTAATAGCTGCCGGCGAAAAGACGAATCAGTTGCCGCGAGTTATTGAGACTATTGAAAAGGATTTGCTCGAAAACGCAGAAGACCGCAAAAGTGTAAGACCTGTATATCCGGCTACATATTTTATCGCTGTATTAATATGTATGACGTTTATTGTTGTCGGACTTATGGTGTTTATAATTCCGAAATTCAGCTCCGTAATCAAAGATATGACAGGCGGCAGTCTGCCGAAATCCACGATGCTTCTTATTAAAATCTCGAATTATGTATGTTTCAACTTTGGATGGGCGATAATGTTGGGGATATTATTTATTACAGCAGTTATTTATAGCACGGTGCGGTTCAGACCTCGCAGGACTGAAAGGCCGCGTCTGCTTTCACGGATTGGTGATTTTATAAAATGGCATCTGCCGATGGTACACTGGTTTGAAAATAATTACTCGAATTTGCAGACTGTGGAAGTTTTGAAAATTTCGCTTAACTCCGGAAGCACGCTCAATCAGGCGATAAGAAATACAATCGAGCTTGATGTGAATTGCCGGTACAGGGGAAAATTAAAAAAGTGGTTAAGGCTCGTCGAAGCGGGTGAAAATCCCGCGAAATCTCTAAAACAGGCGGGGCTTTCTGCGTCGCTTGCGATTGCTTTTGACCAAAATTCGGAAAATACGTTAAACGTTCTTGAAATGCTCGAAAATGTCTATCGTACTAATTATAGCTTCAGGGTTAATCTTGCCAGATTCATTCTGCTGCCGTGTGTAACGATACTTCTTGGAGGCGTAGTTGGTTTTGTTAATTATTCGGTTGTTGCGGTTATGGTTGAGATTATTACGGCATGTTCAAATTTTGTATGAAAAAGAAATTTAAAAATAATGGTTCGCTAATGGCCGAAACGATGATTGCCATGGCATTGCTTGGCACGATTATGGTCTGTATGGCGATTGGGCTGAAAACTTTCGGCAATTTTAATAAGTATCTGTTCGCCAAACAAAGATGTATTTCAGCCGCGCAGGCGCAGCTTGACAGTATTTCAGCAACAGGCACGCCGATTAGTGATGAAATAAACAAACGCTTGTGGCCGAAGGTGAAAATCAATATCGAAGAATCGCAAGGCAGTGGCCAATGGCAGGGGTTGAAATTAGTCAAAGTAAAAGCGGTTGAGCAAAGCGGTCAAAAACAGGCTCATATCGAAATGGCGAGATACTTTGCGGAAAAGAAAAACTAAAATGAAAAAAGGCTATTCATTAACGGAGCTTTTGGTGCTGATGGCGATAATGGCGGTTATCGCTCTGCCGATAAGCAGATTGACTAAAGTCGTTATGTGGAATATTCCGCAATCATTGCAATTCGTACAATATAATACGAGCATTCTCAATGCTATGCAGTTTATAAAACATGATATCAATGCCGCGGCTGCGTTGGCCAAAACAGAAGATGGTAAACTTGTGATTGAGCAAAATGGCAAAACGATTAATTACGTTTTTAATGATGGCAAAATAATCCGCAGCAGCGGCGAGGATGAAATGCAATGGGATATGAAGGCCGGGAAAGTTGACTGGGATGTCTGGCAAAAAGACGGGAAAGGCTATGCCGTGGAGATTAGCAAATATGTCGGGGCTGCAAGGTACAATGGCGTTGATAAAAAAATGGAAAATTCGTATGTCTTTTTCGCCGGCGTGCAGGCGGAGGCGGTAAAATGAAAAAAGGTTTTGTTCTGCTTTCGGTTATGTTGATTCTTTTTCTGATGGGGACTGAATTTCTCATTCTCAACAGCACGTCGAATTTTATCGCGATTGAAACCAACAACGCTCTGCTTCAGGCCGACAAACAGAATCTGATTTCAAGCGGTCTGGCTCTTGCGGCGGTCAATAATTTCCCAAAAGGCGACACGATTGAACCTGACACGACAGGTTTGGCATGGAAAGAAGCGAAAATGAGCATAAAAATCGAAGCCGACAGACTGGCTGAAATCAGCGTTTTCTGCAAAAGAGGAACACGAGAACTTACAAGCGTTAAGAAGTATTATATCCCATAAAGTACAATATCAAAAATTAAATATCAAACATCAAAATTTTGGAATCCCTTCGGGATAACTATTTTTACATTTTAATATGTCATTTTAATTTTTAATTTTTGATTTTTGATTTTCACACTTGCCTATTGCTGTAAGTGTTTTGAAAATAAGAGATTATGTGCAAAGTTATGCTTTTTTGTTAATACTCTTGCAATAGTCGAAAAAAACTATATAATACTTAGCTTTATATTAATTAAGGTGACAAAATGAAGAAAGACATACATCCAAAATATCAGGTTGCAAAGGTAAAATGCGGCTGCGGAAACACTTTTGAGACACGCAGTACTGCCAAGGACATTCACGCTGACATTTGCTCAATGTGCCATCCTTTCTATACCGGCAAGCAGAAGTTCCTTGATACAGCCGGCCGAATCGAAAGATTTCAGAAGAAATATGGCCAGAGCTATATGACACCAAAAGACGAAAAGGCACCAAAAAAAGAAAAATAGTTTTTCTTTAGATAACAATTTACGCTGTTGAACTTAATCATACGGATTATGTATCGGCAGCGTATTTTTTTTGTATTTATTTGGCCTGAAAAATGACAGACACAAACACGACAGTAATAAAAAAATTAGACGAGATTAACGACCGGTACTTGCAGCTCGAAGCGCAGCTCAATGACCAGGCGATAGCGTCGGACCATGCGAAACTGATTCCGGTTTCAAAAGAGATGGGCAAGCTCAAATCTGTCGTTACAAGCTATCGAGAATATAAAAAACTTGTCTCTGAAATCGAACAGTCCCAAACGATTATAAACGACCCTGCTGCTGATGAGGAATTCAAGCAGCTTGCGACGGAAGATTTAAAAGGTCTGGAGGAAAAAAGGCAAACGCTTTTTGAACAGATAAAAGATTCGCTTGTTATGTCTGACGACGCTGCGGTTGGCTCAATCATTATGGAAATTCGCGCAGGCACCGGCGGCGATGAGGCGGCTCTGTTTGCGCGTGATTTATACGATATGTATATTCACTACGCCGAGAAGAAGAAATGGAAAGTCGAGCTTATGGACTTCAGCACAAACGAGCTTGGCGGGTTCCGTGAAGTTGTGTTTAATATCAAAGGCTCCGGCGTTTGGACGCATTTCGGTTACGAAGGCGGCGGCCACAGAGTGCAGCGAGTGCCGGAAACTGAAACGCAGGGACGTGTTCACACCTCGGCGGTTACAGTCGCGGCGTTGCCGGAAGCTGAAGAGCTTGACATTCAGTTGAATCCTGCCGATATCAATGAGTTTGTCAGCAGGGCAGGCGGTCCCGGCGGACAGGCCGTTAATAAAATAAACAGTGCCGTGAAACTTGAGCATAAACCAACAGGCATAACAGTAAATATGCGTGAGGACAGAAGTCAGCACAAGAACCGCGCCAAGGCGTATCGTCTGCTGCGAAGCAGGGTGTTCGAGCATTACCGGAGTATTGAAACCGCAAAACGCGAAAAGACAAGAAAAACTATGATTGGCTCCGGCGACCGTTCCGAAAAAATCAGAACCTACAATTATCCGCAGAATCGCGTTACAGACCACCGCATTAATCTTTCGCTGTATAATCTCGATAAAATTATGGCCGGCGACATGGAAGACCTTATCGCCGGATTAGTCGAATACGATAAAAAGCTAAGACTTGAAAGTTTGTAATTTTGCTGCAGAGCCCGGAGCGTTGGAGCCGCAGCGGAAACCCCGCGTTGGGGTAAGCGATGGGTAAGTAGAAGATAATGAGATATGAATTGTCGTCTGGTTTCTAAAATTGTTCAGTCGCATATTTGTTTACAAAATTTAGTTAAATATTATTCATCTCTTTCCAATCCGTCAATCCTCGGCGGTGCTGATTTTGTTTCAGAAAGAAACCGGTACAGTTATTTTTGCGCAGAGCCTGTCGAAATTTTTGAATTTAATAATCACGACGAAAAACCGTTCGAGAATTTGAAAACGGTCTTGAGCAAATACCGACTCGAAAAGGGCATCGACGGCGTTTTTACCGGCGGATGGATTGGCTTTTTCAGTTACGACCTGAACAGATTTGTCGAAGATGTCCCATCGTGTAAAAATGATGACATCGGCCTGCCTTTGATACGATTGTGTTTTTATGATAAGGTAATTTGCTTCGACCATTTGGAGAAGTGCTTCAATCTTTTCGCGATAGAGTTTGATGACGATGGCCAAGAAAAGATAAAAAAACTTGAAAATGTTATAAATTGTAGGGGCGAACCTATGTGTTCGCCTGATGGGCAGACACGCAGGTCTGCCCCTACGGTTTCTAATATGACGCAGGATTATTATCTTGACGCGATTAATAAAACTAAAAAGCATATTTACGACGGCGATGTTTACCAGATAAATTTTTCACAGCGTTTCACAGCGGATTTTAATTCCGAAGCTTCTAAACTTTTCCTCTGGCAGAACAAATTTAATCCCAGCCCATATTCGGCGTACATTGGTGCGGACGATTACAAAATCGTCAGCGCATCGCCTGAATTATTTATAAACATTATGTGTCATTCCCGCGAAAGCGGGAATCCAGACTTTATTATTACAACCTGTCCGATTAAAGGCACAAGACCGAGAACCGGCGATGAGGAAGCTGATAAAAAGAATCATAGCGAGCTTGTCGATAACGAAAAAGAAAAAGCCGAGTTGGATATGATAATCGACCTTGAGCGAAATGACATGGGCAGAATTTGCGAGCCCGGAACGATCAAAGTTGATAAAAGAAGAGACATCGAAAAATTCTCAACTGTTTTCCACGCTGTTTCGACAATCAGCGGAAAACTGAAAAAGGGGATGGATTTTACGGATTGCCTTTTGGCGATGTTTCCCGGCGGCTCGATAACCGGTGCGCCGAAAGTCAGCGCGATGAAGATAATAAACGCCCTCGAACCGACCGCCAGAGGCCTTTATACCGGCTCGATTGGCTGGATTGATTTGGCCGGCAATGCGTGCTTGAATATCGTGATAAGAACCATTATTATAAAGGATAGTAAGGCGTACGTTCAAACCGGCGGCGGAATCGTAGCCGACTCCGACCCGCAGGCCGAATGGAACGAAACACTTGTAAAAGCAAAAGCCCTGCTTGCCGGAATAAACGCGGTTTGTAAGCCGCAGAGAAAGGAATAATTATTTTTAGCCACAGAGTTCACAGAGAGCACAGAGAAAAAAATGGATGAATTAGAGAATAACATAACAAAACCAAAACTTTGCAGGCTTGCGATTTTGTCGCCACTATTAGTTCTTATTAGCTTTTGGCCGGGAGTTCTTGCAATGGTTCTCCCAGATTTCCCAGAGCACCAATTTGTATCTCCTGTTATCTTTGTTTTAAGTTTTATAGGTTTTATTTTGTCGAGTATTCTCACTGGCATAATAGCTCTCCATAAAATACACAAAAGTCGTAAACAACTAAGAGGTGATTTCATGGCTCTATTGGGAATTGTAGTAGCCGTGTTCCTTCTTTTTTTGGGTTTTTGTATGTCATAAGGATTTAAAAATGACTTCAAAAGTATATTTAAATACAGAAATAACCGATTCATCGGAAGCGAAAGTCAGTTGCGGGGATGGCGGGTTTTTATATGGTGCCGGATTGTTTGAAACAATGCGTGCATCGAATGGCGTTGTCTTTGCCCTTGATGGGCATCTCGACAGGCTTTTCGCAAGTGCGGAGAAATTGAAGATAAATCTTCGCGGCGATAAAAAATTCATCGCTGACGCGGTCTATGAAACGCTGAACGCCAACGCATTGAAAGAAGCTCGAATCCGTGTAACCGCCACAAGCGGAGCTATGGGAACGGAAACCCCAGAGCCGACGCTTTATGTAACAGCTTCTGAATTTGCCGCATATCCGAAAGAGTATTACGAAAAGGGAATTCTTGTTATACTAAATTCATATCGTCAGAATCCTGCGGATGTTTTGAGCGGCCACAAAACGACGAGTTATTTCGCAAGAATTTCGGCACTCGCTGCGGCAGTTCAGAAACGTGCGACAGAGGCGATTTGGTTTACAGTTGACCACAGGCTCGCCGAAGGTTGCATAAGCAATGTGTTTCTGGTGAAAAATTCCATGCTTTATACGCCGCCGCTCACAACAGGAGTTTTGCCCGGCATTGCAAGAAAGACGGTTTTGACTCTTGCCGCCGAAAATGCGATTAAATTCGAGGAAAAAGATTTATCTATCGATGAGCTGCTCGGTGCCGATGAGGTTTTCATAACGAATGTTATAATGCAGGTGCTGCCAGTTACAGCAATCGAAGCGCACAGCGTTGGCAACGCAAAGCCGGGAGCAATTACGAAAAAAATAATGGCTCTTTATACAGAAAATTTTAACAAAGAGGTGCAGAATGTTAAAGGTTAAGGATTGCATTAAGCATATCGAAGAAATCGCACCGCCGAAACTCGCGCAAAGCTGGGACAATACAGGTCTGCTCATCGGCGATGCCAACGCGGCGGTTAAAAAGATTCTGCTGACAATCGATATTACGCAGGACGTTGTAAAAGAAGCGAAAAAATCAAACTGCAATTTCATTATCAGTTATCATCCCGTTATCTGGGACGGCCTGAAAACCGTCGAAAAAGATTCGGTTGTTTATGAACTGATAAAAAACGATATTGCTGTTTATTCAATTCACACCGCCCTTGATGTTGTTGACGGCGGAGTGAACGACGGGCTTGCGGATATGGTCGGAATAAAAAACGCTAAACCGGTCGGCGATTTTATCGAGTGCAAGCAGGGAAATTTCAAACTTATAGTTTTCGTTCCGATGAAATCATTGCAGAAAGTCGCTGATGCGTGTTTCCGAGCCGGTGCCGGCTGGATTGGCAATTACAGTCATTGCAGTTTCAATTCGGCAGGGCTGGGTACGTTTTTTCCGCTCGAAGGCGCGAACCCGACTATCGGCAAACGCGGAAAATTTGAAAACGTCGAGGAAATAAAATTTGAAACGATTGTGCCCGCTGAAAAAATTGAAAATGTCGTCAAAGCGATGAAAGCTGCGCATCCTTATGAAGTACCCGCGTTCGATGTCGTTAAATTATATGGCACGGAAGACAAAATCGGACTCGGCAGAATCGGTCTGCTCGAAAAACCTGCGCAGTTGAGTGTGATACTCAAAAAAATAAAGAAAATCACAGGTGCCAAAGCGGCAGGGATTGTCGGCCCGAAGAGAAGGCTCGTTAAAAAGGCCGCCGTTTGTGCAGGTTCGTGCGGAAAATTGATTATGAATGTCATCGCCGAGAAGTGCGATTTGTACCTGACCGGCGAAATCAAGCATCATCAGGCGATTGCCGCCCAGGAGGCAGGCGTAACGGTAGTTTGCTTGAGCCATACGGTGTCGGAAAGATTTATCCTTAAAAAAGTTGCAAAAGAACTACAAAAAGGTTTAAAATCTGCTAAAATTGTAATAAGTAAAAACGACAAAGACCCATTTGAATGGATTAGTATATGACAGAAGAACTCGAACAGCAGGATGCAGAATTGACAGACAATGTTTCTGGAGATGAAGTTACGGATGTCCCGGCGGACGCTCCAATAGATACTCCGCAGGAAAATTCAGCAGATGCTGATACGACAGATGCAGCACCGACTGAATGGCCGCAGGATATAACTGTCGAATCGGTGATTGAAGCGATTCTTTTCGCGACAGATGAGCCGCTTTCGATTGACAGGCTTGTGAATATTGCGCAGTTCAACGGCGGCGCAAAACAGATACGAAAGTGCATCGAGACGCTCAACCAGCAGTACGTCGAAACTAAAAGGTCTTTCCGCATAGAGGAAATCGCCGGCGGCTTCCAGATGATGACACTGCCGGAGTATAATAATTGGCTCAAGAATATGCTCAAGCAGCGAAGCGATAATAAATTGAGTCCGGCCGCTCTCGAAACGCTTGCGATTATCTCGTACAAGCAGCCGATTATTCGCGCCGACATCGAAGCGATTCGTGGCGTTGCCTGTGGTGAAATCGTCAGAACTCTTATGTATAAAGGTCTGGTAAAAATCGTTGGCAAAGCTGAAATCCTCGGCAGGCCGATGCTTTACGGCACAACCAAGAAATTCCTTCAGGTTTTCGGATTGAGCGACATCAAAGACCTGCCAAAAGCCGAAGACTTAAAGCAGCCGCAGCAATAGTTTGTCTATTTTGGCTATTTTGTCCATCTTGTTGCTTTTCGCCTTATTTTTGGTATAATTTAGTATATGGCGGCAGAAGGAATATATTTTAAGAGATATTGTCTGATAATATCGCTGTTTTTCGCGGTATTTTTGGGTAATTTCAATGCTTTTGGGCAAATCTCATTAGGCCAAAACGGCTCAAATGTTGAGGCACTTCATTCACTTGGGATTACGGGTTCCGGCGTAAATGTCGGAATGCTGTCAAGCCGAAACGTCAGGGACGACCATCAGGCGTTTTATAAATCTCCAACAAACCATAACTCTCGTGTGACTAATCGTGATTATTCCGGCAGCGGCGTTAATTATTTAGGCGGTACATATCCCGGCCACGATACATGGGTCGCCGGTATTGTCGCAAGCAGAGGCTGGACAGGTTACACAACCGCAACAGGAACTGCGCCGGACTGTAATCTTTATTCGGCAAGAGTTGTAACGGAAGCCGGCGAGACCTACACAACAGATTTAATCGAAGCTTTTGAAGCGTTTATTGATACTTATAATTGCAGAGTTTTTGTTTTGCCGTTGCAATATTCCGGCGATACGGACGGTTCGAGTAATTTATCAAAAATGGTTGATTACTATGCTTTTCAGTACAACGTTGTTCTCGCACTGGCAAGCGGAAACGAATATATATACCCGACGATTTTCGGCGATGCGTATAACGGTATTACCACCGGCGCGTTGATTGATGAAACATCTGGCTATTATGACAAAGTCGGAACGTTATCAAATCCCGGTCCTACGACTGACGGCAGAAACAAGCCCGACATAAGCGCACCGGGCAGCAGTCAGGTTACGCCTCACATCACAAGTACAACCGCAGCTTACACAACCGTCAAAGACGGCGCGACGAGTTTCTCGTGTCCGCAAACCGCAGGCATAGCCGCGTTGCTGCTGCAATACACCAATTCTACTCCTGACCCATGCGATAACAGAAATACCGTAATCAAAGCTGTGATTGTAAATTCGACTTTCCCGAATATTAAAACCAAATATGGTATTGCCACTAATCCTGCCGTAAATGTATGGGATCCAAATAGAGGTTACGGCAGAATTGATGCGCTGGCCGCTTACGAAACATTATCAGCCGGCAGAATAAGCAAAGGTGTTCCAGTTTCAAATCAGAAGCAGTCAGGCTGGGCTTATGATTCAATGACAGGCAGACAGACGGATACGTATTTAATTTCGGCCGAGAAGAATGAACGATTAGTTCTGACAGTTACGTGGAACAGGAAGATTAACAAAAAAACATTTCCGTCTGTTTCTTTTGAAGAGGATACTCCCAGATTCAACATCGATTTGATTATTAAGAATCCTTCCGATGTAAATGTGTATGCCGATACCGACACGCTGAACAATTTGATCAAGGTTGATTTGCCGCTCGATTCGACAGGGCAGTACAAAGTTATTCTCACCAATACAACAAGCAAATCTCGCTCGTACGCGTTGGCGTTTGAACGGCTGGAAACTCTGGCCGGCGATTTGAATTCAGATTTTGTTGTGAACTACAAGGATTTAAAGCAGTTGGCAACAGATTGGCTCGGCGTTGGTCTTGCTTCTGATATAGCTGCCGACCCCAACGTAAACTTTTTGGACTATAACGCCTTTTCAGCAGATTGGCAAAGTATCGACAGTCGATATTATACGCCGTAGAGTACGAATATTCGAAGTTTTGAGTTGTTGATATCGGTAGCGGTAACGTCTTGGTGTAGGTTTGGCCAAATGGTTGTCGTGCTGAAAACATCAACCGACAACAACGTCTGCCGCGACTTTACCGATACCTATACCAACAACGGCCAAACTTTGTGTCGTCATCCTGCCGTTTCGTATTCGTTAGTCTGTGAGTAAGATTTCTATTTCACTTTTCCAAATTTGTGGTAGTCTATCACGCCATTATTATCTTAAGGTTTGTACTACTATAACCTTCTTGTTTTTTGTGCTTGATTTTCAAATTTTGTTATAGTTTTTGGTTTCGGTATCGGTAAGGTTTTGTTGTCGTTATTTGGTGTTCGTGTTATGGTAACGAAACACCAAACCCGCAGCCGAGAACACAACGTTACCGTTACCGATACCCATAACAGAAATTTACTTTTGGTAGCGGCTATGCCGCATTATGGATTTTTATGTGGCTTTATCTTGGCGTGTTTTCCGCTCTGTTTTTGGGCTTTTACGATATAAGTAAAAAACATTCGTTACGGCAAAACGCCGTTTTGCCGGTGTTGCTCTATTCGTGTCTTACTGCTGCGGTTATCTTTCTTCCTTTTATTATATTGTCCTATACCCATCCCAACCTTATGTCGGGCAGCGGTTTGTATGTCCCGCCTATAACGACGTTCAGCGGCCATTGGCACTTGTTTTTAAAATCGCTGATTGTTTATATTGCATGGATTTTGAGCTACACAGCTCTTAAGCATTTGCCAATTTCCATCGCTACGCCAATCGGCGCATCGGCTCCGCTGTGGACGCTTTTGGGTGCGGTTCTGATTTTCCACGAGCATCCCAACGCGATGCAGTATGCCGGTCTTGCGATAATGATTGGCTCGTATTATTTGTATTCCATCATCGGCAGTAAAGAGGGAATTAAATTCACCAGCGACAAATGGGTTGCGTTTATTTTTGCCGCGACACTGGTCGGCACATTGAGCGGCCTGTACGATAAGCACCTGATACAAACGCTTAAATATCATCCGCTGACCGTGCAGGCGTGGTTCTTTGTTTACCTCGTTGTTTTGTTCGCGCCGACAGTGTGGCTTTCAAGATTTTACGGCCAGAAGATTCCATTTATCTGGCGTTGGAGCATACCATTAATAGGTATATTTTTGATAGTCGCCGACTTTGCGTATTTCAGAGCTTTGACATATCAGGGTTCGTTAATAGCGATGTTAGCGACGCTTCGGTGCAGTTGCGTTGTGATTTCGTTCCTCGGCGGCATTCTGCTGTTTAAAGAGCTTCGGCCTGCGTACAAAGCAGTAGCGCTGACCGGTGTTATCGCCGGCGTGTTCATGATTTTGACTGCGTAACAGAGTCCGTTTAGCTCCTTCCGTTCATCAGAGCCCGGAGCGTTAGCGATGGGTAGTTTTTAGTCATAGTCGTTTTTATAAATCAATTTATCTCTGAATTTCATCACTCTTCAGAAACAAATCAAACCTCAAATCCTCATGAATATATAAAATGTTCACGCGGCATTCCAAAAATTCAAAATTTTCGACCCTATACCCTACTTTACGCTCCACGCTGAACGCTGTTGTTTTTTACGTTTTTCTGTGAATTTCTGTCGATTCTACGTTGATTTACTGCGATTCACTGTGTTTTATGGTGATTTAGTTACGCAAAATGGCTGATTTTCGAAGTTTTGCCTCTCAAAATCCGCGTTTTTCACCGCTTTTGAACGGTTTTAGGGGTGTTTTTAAGCATTTTTGACTAAAAAACACTGAAAAAACGCTCTTTGATGCGAGTATTTCGCGCAGAAAATTCACAAATTGCGCAGGTTTTCGTAAAACTGCGCATGGTAATTCCTGCGCAGGTTTGTAAAAATTTTACTGATTCTCGCAATTTTTCGTATGCGTCGGAACGAAGCGTGAAAAGAAAAAACGGGAGGAGGCAGATTTTTAAAAACTTGCGACAATTTTGTAATATAAAAGACGTGAATTACAATTTTGTAATTTACAACGGGGTTTTTACACTGAAAACGCATTTCTATTTGGCACATCAATTGCGCTATAAGTTAATTTCGAAAGGGTTTATAAAGCAATGATTAAAGGTTTTTTAATTGATATGGACGGCGTAATCTACCGCGGTGAGCAGCTCATTGACGGTGCGGATTTATTCATCAAACAACTTGTCGAACGGGAATATCCGTTTATGTTCCTTACTAATAATAGTCAGCGGACACGGCGCGATGTCGCGACGAATCTTGACCCGAATTGTCCTGTGCCTAATGGCTCGTTGCGGCCGGGCTGCGGAGCGATTGTCGCAATGCTGGAGACGGCGACAGGGCGGAAGCTTTTAGTGTTGGCAAGCCGAGTCCTATAATGATGCGTGCGGCGAGAAAAGAACTGGGAATTGACGCTGCAGCGACGACGATGATTGGCGATACTATGGAAACGGATATTCTCGGCGGCCTGAATATGGGGTATCGAACGGTTCTTGTGCTGTCGGGCGGAACGAAGCTTAGTGATTTAAGCAACTATGCTTACCGGCCGGATGTCATAATTGACTCGGTAAAAGACTTAATAGAGAAAGATAGTCCGTTAGTGTTTGAGGCGTTAAAATAAAAAATTTCAAAAATTTTCAAAAAATTATTTTTAATTATTTGCAATTTCTCCGGTCTTCCTTATACTGCTTAATTCGCTTTTGGCGAAAAATGAGTCAGGGAGTCCCTTTACATTTTTTTATGTAAGTGGGGGTGCCCTGTGTTTCAGTATTGAAAACACGATTTAAACCACGAAGGGCACAAGAAAAAAGTGTCTTTTGAGGTATAAAAATAATTGCTGCTGTAGCTCAGTCGGTAGAGCGCGTCCTTGGTAAGGACGAGGTCACGGGTTCAAATCCCATCAGCAGCTAAGTTAACATTGTGACAGCTTAAAATCGGCAGTCGTGAAAAGTGTAAAGCCGATGAGGCTTTTAAGGTTATAGAAATAGTAATAAATGTAAATTAATTAGCTCAATACTTAACGTTGGAGGTTAGTACAAAATGGCTAAAGCAGTATTTGAAAGAAAGAAACCACACGTAAATGTTGGTACAATCGGACACGTTGACCACGGCAAGACGACTCTTACCGCGGCAATGACAAAAGTAATGGAATTAAGTGGCTTTAGTAAGTTCAAATCTTACGATGATATCGCGAAAGCCTCGGAATCACAGGGTAGAAGAGACCCAACAAAGATTCTGACAATCTCCACTGCTCACGTTGAATACGAATCAGCAACAAGGCACTATGCCCACGTTGACTGTCCGGGACACGCTGACTATGTAAAGAACATGATTACTGGAGCCGCCCAGATGGACGGAGCTATTCTTGTAGTCAGTGCTTACGATGGTCCAATGCCGCAGACAAGAGAGCACATCCTTCTTGCCCGCCAGGTAAACGTACCGAAAATCGTAGTGTTCCTTAATAAGGTCGACCTTGTCGATGATCCGGAACTTCTGGAACTTGTTGAAATGGAAGTCAGAGACTTGCTCAACAAATACGACTTCCCAGGCGATGATACACCGATTATCAGAGGCTCTGCCAATACAGCTATGGCTGCTACAAAGATAGATGATCCTGCTTGTGCACCAATCGTTGCACTGGTCAAGGCTATGGACGAATACATTCCGATTCCACAGCGCGAAGTCGATAAGCCATTCCTTATGCCTATCGAAGACGTGTTCAGTATTAAAGGCCGTGGTACAGTAGGTACAGGCCGTATCGAACGCGGTATTGTAAAGGTCGGCGAAGAAATCGCGATTATCGGCTTGAACAAAGAAACCAGAAAAACAGTTGTTACCGGTGTTGAAATGTTCAATAAGACTCTTGATCAGGGTCAGGCCGGCGACAATGTCGGCTTGCTGATGAGAGGTGTTGAGAAAAATGAACTCGAACGCGGTATGGTTGTTGCCGCTCCTGGTTCTATCACTCCTCACACACACTTCGATGCAGAAGTTTACGTTCTGACGAAAGACGAAGGTGGAAGACACTCACCGTTCTTCGCAGGATATAAACCACAGTTCTATTTCAGAACAACTGACGTTACCGGCGCGGTAAAGGCAATCAAGAGCCGTGAAGGTAAACCAGCAGAAATGTGTATGCCGGGCGACAACATCGCAATGGAAGTAGAGATTATTTCACCAATCGCTATGGAAGAAGGCCTAAGGTTTGCTATCCGTGAAGGCGGCAGAACAGTAGGCGCCGGTGTTGTTGTTAAAGTTATTAAATAAACTTAAAATCAAAATTGCAAATCAGAATGCGGATTCGGCCTTAACCGGCCGAGTCCCTTTTTGATAAGAAATTTCGATTGAAACTAAATTAAAGAGTAAATATGGCAAAAGCAAAAAAAAGAGAATATGCCTGGCTCGAGTGTAAGGAATGCGGACAGCGAAATTACAGGACGCAGATTAATGTCTCCCAAGGTACTCCGAAACTCGAATTGAATAAGTTCTGCAAAAAAGAGCGGAAACGAACTGTTCACAAGTTAAGAAGAAAGTAATACACGGTATTTTCGTTATCGCGGCGTGTGCAAGTCCGATTTTCTGACCGGCAGGCTAACCCGCGAATGAAGCACCGGGTATTGAAAAATGGTAATTGGCCGCTGAACCTTTGAAAAGAGGTGAGGCATTCAATGAAGAATACCGGCATTGTTTGCCGGAATGATAGGCCAGTAGCTCAATTGGCAGAGTGGCGGTCTCCAAAACCGCAGGTTAGAGGTTCGATTCCTCTCTGGCCTGCTTATCGAAGACGCTGAAGGCGAACTTGAAATTGAATTTAAATTTGGGATTTCGAGGTTTTTGATGTTAGAGAAATATAAATGGGGTCAGGGTAAGGATACCCGACTGTACAGCGCGGTAGCGGTAGCGATAATAGCGGTCATCGGCTGCTGGAGGCTTCATGAAAAGCTGAAAGCAACAATGGACACTACGCAAACGCTCGGACTTTCGTTAAGCATTTGTGTTCCGCTGGGACTGATGGCTGCTATAGCGGGCTTTCTGTATTGGCTGTCAAATCGCCCAACTGTCGCTGATTTTCTAATCTCCGCGGAAGGCGAATTGAAAAAAGTGAGCTTCAGCTCAAAACGCGAAATAGCAGTATCGACAACCATCGTCATTGTAGTAGTTTTGCTGATGGCTGGAATGCTCGGTGTTGCTGATTTTGTTTTTGATATGTTCTTCACAAACGTACTGGGTATTTAATTTAAAAATAAAAATTAAATATCAAAAATGCGGATTTGGCCTGAAAGCCAATACTAATTTAACTGAAGATAATAAACTTAAGGTATTTATGCGTTGGTATGTATTACGAGTAGCCTCCAACCGGGAGGAACAAGTTAGAGAAACGCTTGTGCGCAAAGTTACGCTCGAAAACCTTCAAAGCGATATCGGCAGAATTGTAGTGCCGGTCGAACAGGTGAAACGTATTCGCGGCGGTAAACAGAAAGTACAAAAACGCAAACTTTATCCCGGCTACGTTTTTATGGAAATCGAACCTGACGCCAACCGCAAAATAAGCGAAAAGGCGTGGTTCCTTATTAAAGAAACTATGGGCGTAGGCGATTTCGTCGGCACCGAAGGGCTGCCGGTACCTATGAGCGATACCGATGTGGCTAAAATGCTTAGCGAAGTTGAAAAAGTAAGCGAACAAACCGCTGCTAATATCAAAGTCGATTTCGCAAAGGGCGATGTTGTTAAAATTCGCGAAGGCGCATTCGAGAACTTCGAAGGTGCGGTCGATTCAATAGATACCGAACGCGGCGTTGTACGAGTAATCGTAACAATCTTCGGCAGAAGCACGCCGTTAGATATCGAATATTGGCAGATAGAAAAAGTGTAACGAAAATCAAAAATGTAGATTCCCGCTTCCGCGGGAATGACACTCGTCGCCGTATCGGCGACGGTTAAACGAATGATTTAAAAAGGTTAATAGCAGATGGCAAAACAAATAACAGGTAAGATAAAATTGCAGGCACCAGGCGGCTCGGCAACACCTGCACCGCCAATCGGGCCGGCATTAGGTCAGCACGGCGTAAATATCGGACAGTTCGTTCAGCAGTTCAACGCACGAACCAAAGAACTCAACGGAATGATTGTTCCTGTTGAAATTACGGTGTTTGCAGACAGGACGTTCGAATTTATCGTTAAAAGTCCGCCGGCAGCGGTATTGCTCAAAGACGCGGCACAGTGCGCAAAGGGCAGCGGCGTTCCTAACAAGGAAAAAGTCGGAAAAGTTACAAAAGACCAGGTCAAAAAGATTGCCGAACGCAAACTGCAAGACCTGAACGCTTTCGATATTGACCACGCCTGCAGAATCATTGAAGGCACTGCACGAAGCATGGGAATCGAAATAGAAAAGTAAATCAAAAATAAAAATGTAAAAATCAAAATTTTGGAATCCCGCTTTGCGGGATGACTTCCTTAATTTTAATTTTTGATATTTGAAATTTAATATGAAATAATAGCTTACCACGGCAGGCATGCCAACGCAGGTGTGCGAAAGTGGGAGCGAAAAGTGAAACCTTTTTGCGGAGTATAAAAATGAAAGTAAGACGAAGTAAACGCTATAAAGCAGCGGCTAAGGAATGGTCGCAGACACCAATGAAACTGGAGGATGCGGTTAAAAAACTCAAAACTTTTAACCCGACCAAGTTCGACCAGAGCATCGATTGTGTAGTTCAACTTGGCATTGATCCCAAAATGGCAGACCAGCTTATCAGAGGTGCGATATCTCTGCCGCACGGTATCGGCAAAAGCAAAAAAGTAATCGCATTCTGCGAAGATTCGGATATCGAACCAGCTAAAGCAGCAGGCGCTATCGAGGCAGGCAATGACGACCTTATTAAGAAGGTCAACGACGGCTGGATGGATTTCGATGTTGCAATAGCGTCACCAAAAGTGATGGGCAAAGCCGGCAGACTCGGTAAAGTTCTCGGCCCGCAGGGTAAAATGCCTTCGCCTAAGAACGGTACCGTAACAGCAGATATTATTACCGCAATCAGAGAGTTCGCGGCCGGTAAAACAGACTTTAAAAACGATACCGGCGGAAACGTGCATACTGTTGTTGGTAAATTAAGCTTTGATGAAAATAAACTTGTCGAAAATATACGGGCGTTTTTAAGCACTATACGAAAGATGAGACCACAATCGGCTAAAGGCACTTATATGAAAAAAATAGCCGTCAGCGCGACAATGAGTCCATCTGTAACGATAGATGTGTCCGAATTTAACCTATAATATAAAATTTACAGTGTGGGCTAAAGCCCACCCTACAAATGATAAGGTGAAGATATGAGTAAACAAATAAAACAACTGTTAACTAATGAACTTCAAAGCAAGTTTAAGGGTGTAAACGAATTCATCGTTGTAGATATGACCGGTATCGACGGCATAGCGAACAACCAGCTTCGCGAAAAACTCCTCGAAAAGAAAATCAAAATTACAATGGTTCGCAACGCAATGATGCGTCATGCAATGAAAGCCCTGGAAATGCCGGCGGCAATGGATCTGTTTGTTACAGGTTCCTGCACGGTCGCAGTCGGCGGCGCAAGCATCGTCGATCTGGCTAAAGAGCTCGACAGCCTTGCCAAGCAAATGCCAATCAAATTCAAAGGCGCATACCTTGAAGGCACAAGCCTTGACGCAGCGGCAGCTAAGGGTCTGGTTAGTATGAAAACCAGAGCCGAACTGCAGGGCGATATTGTTATGCTGGCCAATGCACCGGCAAGAAGACTCGCATCACAGATTGGCGCACCAGCATCGAAAATCGCAGGCTGCGTAAAGACAATTATCGAAAAAGGCGAGAAAGAAGCCCCAGCACCGGCGGCAGCGTAAAGAAAATCAAAAATTAAATATCAAAAATCAAAATAGTGGAACCGCCTTGTGGCGGGGATGTTTTAAAATTAAATAAGCTTATTGTAAGTGTCCCGCAAGGGTTAAACGCGGCGGTGTAGCTGCGGCAGGTGCAAAAGCGCAGAATATAGGAGTATATGACAATGTCAGACAAAACATGGAGTCCTGAAATCACACAGTTAGGCGACGCAATCGTAAAGCTGACCCTTATGCAGGCAAAAGAATTAGGCGATTACCTGAAAGAAGTTCACGGCATCGAACCTGCAGCAGGCGGCGCAGTTATGATGGCAGGCCCGGCAGCAGGCCCGGCAGCAGTCGAAGAAAAGACAGCTTTTGATGTTATCCTGAAAACAGCCGGCGATAAGAAAATCCAGGTTATCAAAGAAGTTCGCGCTATAACAGGTCTGGGTCTGAAAGAAGCAAAAGACCTTGTTGACGGCGCTCCAAAGCCAGTTAAAGAAGGCGTAACCAAAGATGAAGCTGAATCGATGAAGAAACAAATCGAAGCAGCCGGCGGCACAGTAGAGATTAAATAAGTGATAATAATCAGGGTGCCTGGTCTAAAAATCAGGCACTCTGATAAATTTTTGGTGAATTGAATAATGAAGATTGAAGATTTATTGTAATAACGGTCTGGTGAAAATATAAATTTTCAATCTTCAATTTTAAATATTAAATTAGTTTACGGGAGTCTGTAAATGGGCATAAAACCAATTCGCGATTTCGGCAAGATTCAGGATGCTATCGAAGTTCCAAATCTTATCGAGGTTCAGCGCGCAAGCTATGATAGATTTCTTCAATCTGATATGGCTTATCAGAAACGAAAGCTAATCGGTCTGGAAGCTCTGTTTAGAGAGATATTCCCAATCGAAAGCTACGACAAGACGATGAGTCTTGAATTTATCGGCTACGAACTCGATAAACCTCGTTATAGTCCCAACGAATGCAGAGAACTTCGCCTGACTTACGGCTATCCGTTGAAAATACGCTGCAGATTGAAACGCAAAGACGCTGATGACGTTGCAGAGCAGGTTGTATATCTGGCAGAAATCCCAGTTATGATCGGCGGCGGCGAATTTATCATCAACGGTGCCGAGAGAGTAATCGTAAATCAGCTCCACCGTTCGCCCGGCGTTGACTTCCTTATCGAAAGCAAGGAAGGCGACAGAGTTCTGCACGGCGGAAGAATTATTCCGGAACGCGGAAGCTGGATTGAAATATCCGTTACACGCAAAGATGTTTTAATCGTCCGCATCGACCAGTCGAGCAAAATTCCGGCTACGATGTTCCTGCGTGCAATGAATGAAGAATACGGCAAGATTGACCAAATTCTAAGACTGTTCTACGAAACCAAAACCGTAACAGTTGATAAACTCGACCCGCTGATGTGGGCGGTTGGTCCAATCGTCGATACTGAATCCGGCGAAATTATCGTCGAGGGCGGTACGCAAATCGGCGACAGAGTCGGACAAATCGAAAGAAGTGCGATAAAGAAACTTGAAGTGATAGCGAAAGCGGCTGACCCGCTTGTATTAAATACACTGGCGGAAGACGACTGCGAAAGCCACGAAGAAGCACTGCTGAAACTCTATGCAAGACTTCGTCCGGGTAATCCGCCGAATGTTGAAAAAGCGAAAATCCTGTTCCGTGAAAAATTCTTCGATGCTGACCGTTACAGACTTGGCAGAGTCGGCAGATTCAGACTGAACAGAAAATTCAAACAGAACATCAACGAAGATGAAATGACTCTTAAGCCTGATGATTTTCTTAATACAATTAAGTATATCATCGGACTGCGAAATAGTCAGGGCGTTATTGACGATATCGACCATTTGGGCAACAGAAGACTGCGTACAATCGACGAACTTGCGGCTGATGAAATCCGCAAAGGTCTGCTGAAACTGCGCAGAACTGTTCAGGAACGTATGAGTATGAAAGAGCCGGGACAGATTGAAAGAATCGCCGACCTTGTCAACTCAAAGAGCGTTTCGAGCAGTATCGAATACTTCTTCGGCAGAGGCGAATTGAGCCAGGTTGTTGACCAGACGAACGCGTTAAGTCAGTTGACTCATGAACGAAGACTGTCAGCTTTGGGACCGGGCGGTTTGAACAGAAAACGCGCGGGCTTCGAAGTTCGCGACGTTCATATAAGCCATTACGGCAGAATTTGTCCGATTGAAACGCCGGAAGGCACGAACATCGGTCTTATCGCATCACTTGCGATTTTCTCGAAGGTTGACGAATACGGATTCCTTCTTACGCCATACAGCAAAGCTGAAAAAGGCAAACTTACAGGCGAAGTAGTTTACCTGCGAGCTGATGAGGAAATGGAAGTAACGTTCGCACCGCCAACGGCGATACTGTCAGGTACGCAAAAACTTCAGGACGGCGTAGTGCTTGCCCTGAAATACGGCGAACTTGCACAAATCGACAGCAAAGAAGTCAACTATGTTGACGTGTCGAGCAGGCAAATCGTCGGTATATCGGCGGCTCTTATCCCGTTCCTCGAACACGACGACGCGAACAGAGCGTTGATGGGCTCGAACATGATGAGGCAGGCTGTGCCGCTTTTACTGACAGAGCCTCCACTTGTTACGACAGGTATGGAACCGCACGTGGCAGCGAACTCGAGTATGGTTGTTCGTGCTCGCCAGACCGGTACGGTTACAGCCGTTGATGCCAGACAGATTGTCATCAACGATACAGATATATATGAACTTGAAAAATTCGTCGGACTCAACGAAAGAACGTGCCTGAATCAGGTTCCGCTTGTTTCGCTTGGTCAGAAAGTCAAGAAGAGCGAAATAATCGCAGACGGCGGCGGAAGCGGCAGAGGCTCTTTGGCTCTGGGCAAGAATGTTCTTGCTGCGTTTATGACTTTCGACGGATTCAATTTTGAGGATGCCATTTTAATCAGTGAAAAACTTGTGAAAGAAGATGTTTTCACAAGCATACATATTGATGAATTCAGCGTTGAAGTACGCGAAACGAAACTCGGACGCGAAGAGTTCACTCGCGATATTCCGAATGTCGGCGAAAAGGCACTTCGCAATCTCGATGAAAGCGGCGTTGTTCGCGAAGGTACACGCGTTGACGCAGGAGATATTCTTGTCGGTAAAGTATCGCCGAAGAGTAAAACCGAACTTACACCGGAAGAAAAACTTCTGCATGCGATATTTGGCAGAGCCGGCGAAGATGTAAAGAACGATTCGCTGGAACTTCCGAGCGGGTATAACGGCATTGTTATCAAGACGAGCCGATTCACACGCAAAGGCGCAGGCAGCGATGAGATGAAAAAGATACAGAAGCAGAAGATGAAGGACTTCGAGGTAAAGATGAAACAGCATCAGTGCCTTGTCTTCAAGCAGATGATAGACGAAATCGGCGAAAAAGTCGAAGAAGTTTCGATGGTCGACCCGACAACAAGACAGAAAGTCGGAGCAAGCGAAGATACCGAAGTTATCTTTGAGCAGATTCAGAACTTCGACCTTTCGTGGTGCAAACCGGCCGGTGCAAGAGCGGCGGCACAGGTAGTCATCGAAAAATATATGCCAAGGATTAAAGACCTTGCAGAAGAAACGAAGATTAAACTTGAACGTATGAAGCACGGCGATGAACTGCCAAGCGGCGTTCTTGAAATGGTTAAAATATACGTTGCGACAAAACGTACTTTGAGCATCGGCGATAAAATGGCCGGTCGTCACGGTAATAAAGGCGTTATCGCCAGAATTATGCCTGTCGAAGATATGCCGTTCCTTCCGGACGGTACGCCAATCGATATCTGTTTGAATCCGCTGGGCGTGCCAAGTCGTATGAACGTCGGTCAGATTCTTGAGACGCACTTAGGCTGGGCTGCGAAAGTACTTGGCTTCGATGCTGTAACGCCGGTGTTCTCTGGTGCAACAGAAGATGAAATTAAACAGGTTTTGATGGATGCCAATTTGCACGTGGTAAATCGCACTAAAGAACTCGAAGCTAAAAGACAGGCTCCGCCGGCTAATGAGATTTTTGCTCAAATCGACGAAGATATGAAAACACAGCTATATGACGGCAGAACCGGTCAGGCTTTCGAACAGAAAGCGACAGTCGGTTATATCTATATGATGAAACTGCATCACCTTGTCGATGATAAGATTCACGCTCGCTCGACAGGCCCATACAGCCTTATTACTCAACAGCCTCTTGGCGGTAAGGCCAGAACCGGCGGTCAGAGATTCGGCGAAATGGAAGTTTGGGCGCTGGAAGCTTATGGCGCAGCTTATACATTGCAGGAATTGCTGACAGTCAAGAGCGACGACATCGAAGGCAGAACTAAGATTTACGAATCAATGGTCAAAGGCAAAAATACTCTCGAAGCCGGTACGCCAATTTCCTTCGATGTGCTTTGCAGCGAAATTCGAGGTCTGGGATTGAATATCCAGCTCGAAAAAAAGCAAGTAGGCAATAAGGGACTGTAAACTAAATTTAAAAATCAAAAATTAAAATTTAAAATTGTGGATTCGGCCTAAAGGCCGAGAGTATTTAGATGATGACAATTTTAAATATTTGAGTAGTGAAAAGATACTTAGTCTGGAGTAAAAAATAAATGGCTGAAAGTATTTATGATAAAATAAATGATTACGGTTCGGTGAAAATCAGTCTTGCCAGTCCGAACGATATTCGAAGTTGGTCGTTCGGCGAAGTACGCAAGCCGGAGACAATCAACTATCGAACATATCGTCCGGAAAAAGACGGACTTTTCTGCGAAAGAATTTTTGGCCCTGAAAGGGACTGGGAATGTTCATGCGGAAAATACAAAGGCACGAAATTCAAAGGCATCATCTGCGACCGATGCGGCGTTAAGGTAACGCACAGTAGAGTCCGCCGAAAAAGAATGGGGCATATCAACCTTGCTGCGCCTGTTGTGCATATATGGTTCTTCAAAGCAATGCCTTCCAGACTCGGCTCGCTGCTGGCGATGAAAACAATCGACCTGGAAAAAGTTGTTTACTTCCAGGATTATCTGGTAACCGACCCGGGTCAAAGCCCGCTGAAATACAAACAGCTCCTGAACGAAGAAGAATATCGCGAAGCTGTTACTAAATACGGCAATTCATTTAAAGCGGCAATGGGCGCTGAAGCAGTTAAAGAACTTCTGATTCAGTTGGATCTTGATCAGCTTGCAGGCGAACTTAAAGCCGGAATGGCCAAGACAAGCAGCAAACAGAAAATCAAAGATTTGACGAAAAGACTGAAAACAGTTAACGCCATCAAGGGCAGCCCCAATAAAGCTGAATGGATGGTGATGGATGTTACGCCGGTGATTCCGCCGGATCTGCGTCCGCTGGTTATGCTCGAAAGCGGCAATTTCGCGACAAGCGATTTGAACGATTTGTATCGCAGAATCATCAACAGAAATAACAGACTTAAAAAACTGATGGACCTTAACGCTCCTGAAGTTATTATCCGCAACGAAAAAAGAATGCTTCAGCAGGCGGTTGACGCGCTGTTCGATAACGGCAGATGTAGAAGACCGGTACTCGGCAGTAATAACAGGCCGCTGAAGAGCTTGACAGATATGATTAAAGGCAAGCAGGGACGCTTCCGTGAAAACCTGCTCGGTAAACGTGTCGATTATTCAGCACGTTCAGTTATCGTTGTCGGTCCGCATCTTAAATTACATCAATGCGGTCTGCCGAAGAAAATCGCGCTTGAACTTTTCCAGCCGTTCATTATTCGTGAACTGAAGGATAGAGGTTTCGCCGATACAATCAAGAGCGCAAAGAGAATGCTCGAAAGACGTGATGAGCAGGTATGGGATATTCTTGAAACGGTAATCGATCAGCATCCTGTATTGCTCAACCGTGCTCCTACACTGCACAGAATGGGTATCCAGGCGTTCGAGCCGGTGCTTGTCGAAGGTAACGCTATCATGCTTCATCCGCTGGTATGCAAAGGCTTCAATGCTGACTTCGACGGCGACCAGATGGCCGTTCACCTTCCATTGAGCATCGAGGCACAAGTCGAAGCTCATACGCTGATAATGGCAACCAATAACGTATTTTCACCAGCGAACGGCTCGCCTATGGTCAGCCCTTCACAGGATATCGTGCTTGGAAATTACTATATTACAGTAGCACGTAAAGACGAAAAAGGCGCCGGAATGCTTTGTGGTTCGCAGCAAGAAGCGATCACAGCTTACGAACTCGGCAAAGCATCGATTCATGCACTGTTGAAAATCGCGATTCCAAAAGGCAGAAAAGTTGTTACCGACAGCGGCGTTATCGAAAGTCCTGGCGTAATCGAAACAACTCCGGGCAGATGCATTTTCAATGAAGTGCTGCCGCCGGAAATGGCATTCTATAATATTTTGATGGGACAGAAATCTCTCAAGAGAGTTATTAACGACTGCTTTGCGGTAACACAAGGCGCAAAGAGTCTTGATCTTCTTGATAATTTAAAAGAACTCGGTTTCAAATACGCGACATTGGCAGGCTTAAGTTTCGGTCTGACTGATTTGAGAATTCCGCCTGAAAAACAGGGCATTATTGACAAAACTCAAAAAGTCATCGACCGTATTTATAAGAGCTTCAACGACGGCGTTTTGACCGAAGGCGAAAGATACAATCAGGTAATCGATGCCTGGACTCACGCACGTGTCGCTGTAACCAACGCGATGATGCAGGGTCTGAAAAACGAAATGCGCAATGGCAAGCCTTATCTGAACCCAATCTATTTGATGAGTGATTCTGGTGCGAGAGGCAGCGTTGACCAGATTCAGCAGCTTGCAGGTATGCGTGCTTTGATGGCGAAACCAAGCGGCGAAATTATCGAAACACCAATTAAGTCAAACTTCCGCGAAGGTTTGAACGTTCTTGAATATTTCAGTTCGACTCACGGTGCACGTAAAGGTTTGGCTGATACGGCTCTTAAAACAGCTGACTCCGGTTATCTGACAAGAAAACTGGCGGACGTCGCTCAAAACGTAATCGTCAATGAAATTGACTGCGGTACATTGCAGGGTATTACAAAGACTACACTGTACAAGGGCGAACAGGTTGAAATTCCGCTACGAGAATTGATTATCGGCAGAACGGCACGCGATAACATCCGCAACCCGATTACCGACGAAATGATTGCCCGCGAAAACGAAGTTATTACTCCGCAGGCGGCAGATAAAATTGAACAGCTCGGATTGGAATCGATTCGTGTTCGCAGTCCGCTTACATGCGACAGCGCACTTGGCATTTGTGCAAAATGCTACGGCTGGGATCTGGGCAAATCGAGACTCGTCGAAGAAGGCATGGCGGTCGGTATTATTGGTGCTCAATCAATCGGCGAGCCTGGTACACAGTTGACAATGCGTACATTCCACACCGGTGGTATCGCGAGCCGTGCTATTCTTGAAAACGATCAGAAATCGCCAAGAGACGGCGTTATTCAATACAGAGACCTAAACGTTGTGCCTGTGAAACAGGAAGACGGAACAGATATATATATCGCTCTTAAACGAAACGGCGAAATGGCGCTCGTTGACGAAAAGGGCAGAGAATATGATAAATTCAAAGTACCTTATGGTGCTATAATTGACGTAAAAGACGGCCAGGAAGTAAAAGCAAGAGAAAAGCTGTTCTCCTGGGATCCGCACAGAGTGCCTATCCTTGCTGAAATCGGCGGTGTTATTCGCTTTGTCGATATTATCGAAGGCGAAACAATGCAGGTCGAAGAAGAACGCAAGGGCCAGAAAGGCAAGCCTGTTGTTATCGAACATAAAGGCGATAAACATCCGCAGGTCATTATCGAAGATGAAAGCGGAAAGATTCTTGATGTTCACTACTTGCCGGCAAAGGCTCGTATCGAAGTTATCGAAGGCCAAAAAGTTCAGGCCGGTCAGCTTCTTGCACGACAGCCGCGTGGTGCGTCCGGTACACAGGATATTACCGGCGGTCTGCCTCGTGTAACTGAAATCTTCGAGGCACGCAAACCGAAAGAACCGGCAGCGATGGCTGAAATCAGCGGTCGTGTTGAACTCAAGAGTGATAAACGCCGCGGTAAAATGACAATTATTATCCGCAGCGAAAAGATGGAAAAGGAACACCATGTTCCTCGCGACAGGCACTTGAACGTTCACACTGGCGATAATGTTGAAGCGGGCGACCCGTTGACAGATGGTCCATTGGTTCCGCACGACATCTTGAGAATCAAGGGTGAAGAAGCGTTGCAGAGGTATCTGCTTGCGGAAGTTCAGAACGTTTATCGTTCGCAGAATGTAACTATCAATGATAAGCATATCGAAGTGATTCTGACGCAAATGCTGCAGAAAGTCGAAATCGATATTGTCGGCGACAGTGCTTTCCTGCCGGGCGATATTATTCCGAAACATACATTCAAGAAGGTAAATGAAGAACTGTCGCAAAGTTTGAAAATCGCCGATGCGGGCGAAACAGACCTTGTCGTCGGACAGGTTTATACCAAACAGCAAATCGAAGCGGCGAACGAAAAGGTCGAAAAACTCGGCGGCGAACCCGCAAAGGGCAAGAAGCCACGACCTGCAACCGCAAGAACCCTGCTTATGGGTATAACCAAGGCTTCATTGCAGTCGGAAAGCTTTATCTCGGCGGCCAGCTTCCAGGAAACAACTAAGGTCTTGACGGAAGCGGCTCTGGGTGGTAAAGTAGATGACTTACTCGGTTTGAAAGAAAACGTCATTCTGGGTCATTTAATTCCGGCGGGTACTGCTTTCAGGCCGCACCTTGAGATGAGGGTTAAACACCTTGCCAAGGCTCCGTTGCCGAAAGAACTGGCAGAATTGAAGGAAACACATGATGCCGAAGCACAGGCTGAAGCAGCTGCAAGAGCGGCTCTTGGTCTTGAGTAATTAAAATTTATAGTTTAAATTTGGAATAAAATAAGGAAAAATATGCCAACGATTAATCAGTTAGTGAAAAAAGGCAGAGGCCATAAAGGCAAAAAGCGTATATCCGATATTACGGGCTGTCCTCAAAAAAGAGGCGTATGTCTGATTGTAAGAACACAGACGCCCAAGAAACCAAACTCGGCTTTGCGTAAAATCGCTCGTGTCCGCTTAACCAACGGCAAAGAAGTAACTGCCTATATTCCGGGTATCGACCATAACCTGCAGGAACACAGTACGGTTCTTATCCGCGGCGGCAGAGTAAGAGACTTGCCTGGCGTTCGTTATCATATCGTCCGCGGTACACTGGATTCAGCAGGTGTTGCAAACAGAAAACGCAGCCGCAGCAAGTATGGCGCTAAAAGAAGTTAAAAGTTAAAAGTGAAAAGGCTATAAAATGGCAAAAAAGTTTACAGCTTCCGTAAAACAGTTAAAACCGGACGGAAAATTCAGTAGCAAACTTGTTTCCAAGTTCATCAACTCAATGATGTGGCAGGGAAAGAAGTCAACCTCAACACAGATATTCTATAGTGCTTTGGATATCGTGGCTTCCAAGGTAAAGGATGTTGCGCCGCTTGAAATATTTGAGACGGCTATCAATAACGTCAAACCACACCTTGAAGTCCGTTCCAAAAGAGTCGGCGGTGCAAGCTACCAGGTGCCAATGCCCGTTAATCCGAAAAGACAACAGTCTCTGGCTTTCCGCTGGATACTTGCTTCAGCAAGAGGCAAAAAGGGAAGGGCAATGCACGAAAGACTTGCAGCAGAACTGTTCGATGCTTACAACAAGCAGGGCGGTGCTATGACAACTCGCGAGAATATTCATAAGATGGCCGAAGCCAACAAGGCTTTCGCTCATTTTGCCTGGTAACAACGTAATAAAAAATATGCCACGGTTGGAGTTTTTAATAATTTGACCGTGGCATTTCTCTTTATTTAAAATTTAATATTTAAAATTAAACCAAGCATTCAGCGAATAGCCTCAAAGTATTCAAGTTTTAAATAGTTCAATTTGAAATTATTTTTACAGAATTAGTTTAATTAGAAAAGAATAGAAGAAAATAAAATGCCAGAATCATTATCAAAAATCAGAAATATCGGAGTAATGGCTCATATCGATGCAGGCAAAACAACCTTCAGCGAGCGAGTTCTATATTATACAGGTAAGACCTACAAAATGGGCGAAGTACACGAAGGTACCGCTGTTATGGACTACCTCGAAGAAGAACAGCAAAGAGGTATTACAATAACAAGCGCAGCAACGACCTGCCCGTGGAAAAAATGGGTGTTCCATCTTATCGATACGCCGGGACACGTGGACTTTACAGCAGAAGTTGAACGTTCACTTCGTGTGCTGGACGGTGCTATCGCTGTGTTCGATGGTTCCGAAGGCGTACAGGCACAAAGTGAAACAGTCTGGCGTCAGGGACAAAAATATCATCTGCCTTGTATTTGCTTCATTAACAAGATGGATAAAATCGGCGCAGATTTTGAAATGAGCGTAAACAGCATCAGAGAAAAACTTGCCGCTCATCCTGTTGCTCTGCAGATTCCAATCGGAGCGGCTTCAACATTTGAGGGTCTGATTGAACTTATCACAATGAAAGCCGTTTATTTCAAAACTGAAAAACTCGGCGCAACTGTTGAAGAAGCTGAAATTCCAGAAGAGATGAAAGCCGAGGCTGAAAAATGGCGTCACGATATGCTTGAGGCGCTTGCAGAATTCGACGACCAGCTTATGGAAAAATATGTTCATAACGAGCCTGTCGGAGAAGAATTAATTCACAAGGCAATAAGAAAAGGAACAATCTCCGGCAAACTTCATCCTGTGTTCGTAGGCTCTGCGCTGCGTTATATCGGCATCCAGAGGGCATTAGACGGCGTCGGCATGTATCTTCCTTCTCCGGTTGACAAGCCTGAAATTATTGCTCATGAGCCAAGCGGTGACAAAAAGGAAGTAATCGTAAAGTGCGATACGCATAAACCTTTTGTCGGTTTGGCGTTCAAAATTATCGCGGACAAACACGGCGATTTGACTTTTATCAGAATTTATCAGGGTGTGTTGAAAAACGCCACCCGAGTTCTTAACGCGAATCGCAACATAAAAGAAAATGTTACTCGTCTGTTTAAAATGCACGCAAGCAGCAGAGAAAATGTTGAAACGGCAAAGGCCGGCGATATCGTAGCATGTATCGGTTTGAAAGATACGATGACAGGCGACACGCTGTGCGATACGAAACATCCTGTGCAGCTTGAGAACATTAAGTTCCCTGAAGCTGTTATAAGTATGTCGATTGAGCCAGAAGGTGCGGGCGACAGAGATAAACTTCCTACCGGTCTTGCGGCACTTCGCAAGGAAGACCCGACTTTCCAATTTAAATATGACCCGGAAACCGGCCAGACAATTATCAGAGGTATGGGCGAACTGCACCTTGAAATTATACAGCACAGACTTACACGCGATATGAAAATCAATGTCAAAGTCGGCAGACCAAAAGTCGCTTACAGAGAAGCATTCAGCAAGAAAATCGAACAGGAAACAAAATTTGTTCGTCAAACGGGCGGTCACGGTCAGTATGGCCATGTTGTTATTATAATGGAACCGCTGCTTGATGAAGAGGGCAGATTCAAAAAAGAAAACGAATTTGAGAACAAAATTATCGGAGGCACAATTCCGAAAGAATATATTCCAGCGGTTAAAAGCGGCGTAATGGAAGCACTTACCAGCGGCGATTTAGCGGGCTATCCTGTTGTCGGCGCTAAAGTTTCGTTAATTGACGGTTCTTTCCATACTGTCGATTCATCCGAATTGGCATTTGAACAGGCCGGTATGCTGGCTGTTCGCGAAGGTCTCAAAAAAGCAGGCAGTATACTTCTTGAGCCGATTATGAAATTAGAGGTAACAATACCAGATACTGAATTCGGCACGGTTCAGGGCAATATAATCAGCAAACGCGGATTAATTACGGACAGCAGAATGCACGGCAATTTACGAACAATTGACGCTAATGTACCGCTTTCCGAGATGTTTGGCTATTCGAGCGAACTCCGCAGTGTAACCAGCGGAAGAGGCACTTTCGTGATGGAACCGCTGACTTATGAAAAAGTTCCTGAACAAATTGCAGAAAAAATTTTAGCAGGCTATTGACGGATTAAAAAAGTTCTGGTATAACTCTTAATTCCTAAGCCGTAGCGAGCGTTTCAATAAGAAATGCGTTTCAAGTTGGGCTGATTAACATATCAGAGATACTTCTGAACGATTTGGACGGCAAATGTAGGCTTCATGGCCGTAAAATGACGACAACAGGACTATGATAGTCTTGTAATAGATAAAAATTTAGCGAAAATATATAAAAAATCGCATTTTCAGCATTATTATAGTTGATTTTGTAAAATAAATGAGTATCCTCTTATGTTTTCGCCTCTGAAGGCGATGGGCGAAGTAGATTTTTGTAGCAATAGGATATATATGGCAGTTGAGACAGAAAGAATCAGAATAAGAATGGAAGCGTACGATCCGCGTGCGCTGGACACATCAGCTCGTGAAATAGTAGAGCAGGCACGCAGAACTAACGCTCGTGTCAGCGGTCCGATTCCGCTTCCAACCCGTATTGAAAGATACACTGTTCTTAGAAGTCCGCACGTTGACAAGAAAAGTCGTGAACAGTTTGAGATGCGCACTCACAAGCGTTTGATAGATATCTACGAAGCCAATGCAAGGACAGTAGAAGCTCTGAATCGTCTTGTAGTACCGGCCGGTGTGTTTGTAAAGATTAAGGCATAATTTGGAATATAAAAAAACGTAAAGTACAAAGTGAACTTTACGTTTTTCTTTTTAGAAGCAGTAAGGCAATATAACTATGATGCTTATTGGTAAAAAAGTTGGAATGACGCAGATATATGACGAAGCAGGGAAAATCCAGCCTGTAACAGTTATCCTGGCCGGTCCATGTGTCGTTACGCAGGTAAAGACTGTCGAAACTGACGGCTATAACGCTGTTCAGGTCGGCTTTGATGATGTAAAGGCTTCTCGTATGACCCAGGCCAAAGAAGGTCATGCCAAGAAGGCCAATACAACCGCAAAAAGATGCGTTCGTGAAGACAAGTTCGAAGGCAAAGACGCTCCTTGCAATGCAGGCGATACAATAACGGTCGAGGCATTTGCTGAAGTGAAATATGTTGATATTACCGGCACAAGCAAAGGTAAAGGTTTTGCCGGCGGTATGAAACGCCATGGTTTCGGCGGTATGCCCGCAAGTCACGGTACTGAAAGAAAGCACCGTTCACCTGGTTCTATCGCAGGTCATGCGGCAAACAGAGGCTGGGGTGGTAAGCCGGCAAAAGGCAAGAGAATGGCCGGTCATATGGGAGACGTAAAAATAACAACTAAAAATCTCGCACTTGTGAGTATAGATACAGAAAAAAATCTGCTTGTCGTAAGAGGTGCCGTTCCAGGCGCTGCGGGCGGATACGTGATAATAAAACAAAGTAAGGGAAAGAAATAATTTAGGTTCAAGTACCTTAGAGCAGTAAATTTTCGCGATTGAAGGGTAATGCGTTATTTTAAAAGCAATACCCGCGGATTAATGGAAAGAGTCAATCAGGATTAGTATAATATGATTACTATAGCAGTACATAACAGAGAAGGTAAAGAAATTGACAGCCTCAAAGTCGATGAAGCGGTTTTCGGCGGACGCATAAGGCACGCACTGCTCAAACAGGCAATCGTAATGTACAACGCTAACAAGCGAGTCGGTACAGCAGCGACGAAAAGCAGAGGTATGGTCGAAGGTTCTACGAGAAAACTTTATAAGCAAAAAGGCACGGGTAATGCTCGCGCGGGTACTGTTCGTCAGAACATTCGCCGAGGTGGCGGTGTTGCTTTCGCAAAGGTCGCGCGTGACTTCGGTAAAGATATGCCGAGGAAACAAAGACAGCTTGCAACGGATGCTGCAATTCTTGCAAAATTGAAAGTCGGAAACGTCGTTATTATCGATGAGTTGAAATTTGAAAAACCAAAGACAAAAGATTTTGTCAAGGTTCTTGGAAATTTGAAAATCGAAAGAACATGTGTTGTTGCAATCAATCAGTCTGACGAAAATCTTTATATGTCGACCAGAAACTTGCCGGGCATATCAGTTATGAAGGCAATCGAACTCAACGCAGGCGAAATATGCAATAAGCAAAAAATGCTCTTCACCAAAGAAGCATTTATGGGATTGATTGAAAAGGGTAAGAAAGATTAATTTATTTCCCCGCCACATGTGCGGGGGCTAAATAAAACGGATAAAAATATGGACGATCATGAAATAGTAGTAAGGCCGCTGATAACAGAACAAAGCACGCATTTGGCGAATACAAAAAATGCTTACGCTTTCGAGGTTAATCCGGACGCAAACAAGCCGCAAATTAAAGCAGCGATTGAGCGGTTGTATGAAGTAAAGGTAAAAGAAGTCCGCACGGCCAATCGTATCGGCAAAAAAAGCCGGAGAGGCAGATTTACCGGACAGAAATCAGACTGGAAAAAAGCAGTCGTTGTGCTTGATGAGAAATATCATATAGATTTATTTTAATGCCCTTTAGGGCAGTAAGTTTTCGCGGTGAAACGCAGTTTATTTTTAAGAGTTTTTTCCGCGGATTAACGGAAAACTTTAATCAGGATTAATGAGTTGCAGATATGGGTATAAAAATATACAGACCAACATCTAACGGACGCCGAAACCAGTCGGTGAATGATTACGCAGAACTGACAACGGCCAGTCCGGAGAAAAGTCTTTGCGTAAGAATTAAAAAGGCCGGCGGTAAAAATAACCACGGCGTAACGACTTGCAGATTCCGCGGCGGCGGTGCAAGAAAACTTTATAGAGTTATCGATTTCAAACGCAACAAAGACAATGTGTCGGCGACGGTTGAAACAGTTGAATATGATCCGAATAGAAATTGCTTTATTTCTCTTGTTGGTTATGAAGACGGTGAAAAGCGATATATACTTGCTCCGCAGGGGTTGATGGTCGGACAGAAGATTCAAAGCGGTCTTGAGGCGGAACCGAAAGTCGGCAACGCAATGCCGTTGTCAGCGATACCGGTCGGCGTTGAAATTCATAACGTCGAAATGACAGCCGGTCAGGGCGGCAAACTTGTACGAGGCGCAGGCCTTGCAGCAAGATTGATGGCTCGCGAAGGCGAATGGGCGACAGTTGTTCTGCCAAGCGGCGAAATGAGAATGCTGCGAGTAGAATGCAGAGCTACAATCGGTACGCTTAGCAATCCGGATTATCAGAATATCAAAATCGGTAAGGCCGGAAGATGGCGTCATACCGGCAGAAGACCGCACGTTCGCGGTAAAGCCCAGAACCCAGTCGCTCATCCGATGGGCGGCGGTGAAGGCAGAGCTAACGGCGGAAGACATCCGTGCTCGCCGACAGGTGTTCTTGCTAAGGGCGGCAAGACAAGAAATCCGCGTAAGGTAAGCGGCAGGAAAATAGTACGCAGAAGAAAAACCAATCGCGGTGTACAATTAGTGCTGTAAAAAAGTTTGCGATTGAGACGACTGAATGAATTTAGTCTCAACCGTGAAGTGAAGTAATAAAAGTAAAATCGGAACAGTATAATTTGAGGTAATAATGTCTCGTTCGTTAAAAAAAGGACCGTTTGTTGATGCAAAACTTTTAGCAAAAGTTGTTAGGCAGATTCAGACTGGAATCAAAGACCCTATAAAGACCTGGTCGCGACGCAGCACAATCGTTCCGGAATTTGTAGGTTATACTTTCATGGTTCATAATGGGAAAGTATTTAATAAAGTATTCGTAACAGAAGAAATGGTCGGTCATAAGCTGGGCGAATTTTCGGTGACACGTATTTTCCGTGGTCATTCGGGCGTAAAAGCAGCTGAAGCCGCGGCGAGTTAAGGTGAAACAATGTTAAGCGCAAAAAAGCTTGATAAATTAATTAAATCTTCGGGCACAAACGTAGCAGAACTGGCCGAGAAAATTGCTCGTACCGGTCTGGAAAAGAAACAGGCGACAACTGCTTTGAAGAATTGGCGTAAGGGCTTGAATAGCCCGATTGCCGGCAAAGCTGATGTTGAAGCAATAGCACAGGCACTGGGCGTTGAGCCGACAGATATTTCTGAATGGCGATGTACGGTAAAATATGCACCGTCAGCGCCAAGAAAAGCCGCACTTGTTACAGAGTTGATTGCCGGCAGAGGTGCGCAGGAAGCACTCGATTTGCTTAAGTTCACGCATAAGCGTGCATCTTATATGATCGACAAGGCACTGAAAAGCGCAATCGCAAACGCAGACGAAGATTCGGCAGATGTTGAAAGCCTTTATATCTGCGAAGCGCGCGTTGACGGCGCAGGCGTAAGAGTCGGCACGAAAAGATTTATCGCCAAAGACAGAGGCCGTGCACATAGTTTGAAAAAATTAGCAAGTCACATTCATATTACTGTGACGGAAGCGAAATAATTTAAGGACTTATTATGGGTCAAAAAGTACAGCCAATTGGTTTTAGAACAGGCATAAGGTTGCCGTGGCAGAGCACATGGTTCGCTCCAAAAGCCAACTACGGTCAAATGCTGGTAGAAGACCATCGCATCCGCAAATACGTGGATGATAAATTCAACAAACAGCCGCCGTTCGCAGCAGTTTCTAAAATTGAAATAGCAAGAACACGTAATGAAGTAAAGGTAACGCTTCATACAGCTCGTCCGGGTATGGTAATCGGACCAAGAGGCGCTGAAGTTGACAAGTTGAGACAAGATCTTGAACAGTTAATCGACAGACAGGTAACTGTCAATGTTATGGAAATAAAAGAGCCGTCATTGGATGCACGACTTGTTGCTGAAGCAATAGCAGAGCAGATTAAGAAAAGAGTCGCTTTCCGCAGAGCTATGAAACAGCAGACCGAATCGTCGATGCAGGCCGGCGCAAAAGGCGTGAAAATTATTTGTTCAGGTCGTCTTGGCGGAGCCGAAATGGCACGCAAAGAGACCCAGATGGAAGGCAGTATTCCGCTTCATACAATCGATGCCGATGTTGATTACGCTTCAATCGGAGCGACTACAACTTATGGCGTTATCGGTATAAAGGTTTGGATTTATAAAGGTAAATTTGGAGCCCAGATAGAAGAACAAGGTCAGGATACTCCGCGGAGAACGCTGCACAGGCCAAGAGCGGCAAGAAGAATTGAACGCAACTCCGGGCCGAGACGTGAATACTCAAAGCCTGCACAGGCAGCACCGAGCGATTCATCGCCAGCGACAGAAAATAAACAGTCTTAATACAAATAAAATAGGGAAACAGTTATGGCTCTGATGCCAAAAAGAGTTAAATATCGTAAAAGTCAGCGCGGCCGAATGAAAGGCAACGCGACAAGGCAGAACTATGTAGCCTTCGGCGAATACGGCCTGCAGGCGCTGGAATTAAGCTGGATAACGGCCAGACAAATAGAAGCGGCAAGAGTTGCTGCATCGCACTATCTGCACAGAGCCGGCAAGGTTTATATCAGAATATTCCCGAGCAAATCCATATCCAAGAAACCGCTTGAGACAAGAATGGGTAAAGGTAAAGCGGAAGTTGAACAATGGGTAGCAGTTGTGAAACCCGGTATGGTAATGTTCGAAATGGGCGGAATCGGCGAAGATGTAGCGAAAAGGGCAATGGCCAGAGTCGCACATAAAATGCCGATTAAATGCAGATTTATTACAAGAAGACATACGGTATAAGGTGTAGTGATGGAAGCAACCCAGATAAGAGAAATGAAATCGGAAGACAGAACAGTTGAGCTCGAAAAACTCGAGAGGGAACTGTTTACTCTGCGAACAAGAGCTGAAACTGAAAAGCTTGAAAATACGCACCTGTTGCGGAATATCAAACGTGATATCGCCAGGTATAAAACAATAATCAGACAAAGCCAATTGAAGGCCTAACAGATGACAGAACAGAGAAAACAAAGAAAGACGATTCGCGGCACGGTAGTAAGTCGCAGCGGCGATAAGAGTATCAAGATAGAATTGACTTTTAAAGTCAGACATCCTGTTTACGGGAAACTTGTAAAAAGAACGACCCGATTTGGTGTTCATGATGAAAAAAACGAGGCCGTCATCGGTGACTTGATTGAAATCATTGAATGCAGACCCATGAGCAAAACCAAGTCGTGGCGATTAGTACAGGTAGTGCAGAAGGCACCGGAACAAATATAAAATCAGGTATTAAAGGACAGAACTTTGATTCAGCAAAGAACAATGATAGACATAGCCGATAACTCCGGCGTACGCAGAGCACAGTGCATTAGCGTGCTCGGCCGCAGCGCTGCCAGTACCGGCAAGTATACACGCTGCACCGCGGCAGTCGGCGATATAATCTGTGTGGCCTTAAAGAAGTATCTGCCCACTTGTCAGCTTGACAGGAAAAAGGTTTACAGATGCGTGGTAATCAGAACCAAACGACCGATTCGCAGGGCTGATGGCAGCTATGTCAAATTTGACAGCAACGCAGCCGTGATTATCGACGCTGACGGCAATCCAATCGGCACAAGAATTTTTGGTGCAGTAGCAAGAGAACTAAGAGAAAAGAATTATATGAAAATCGTTTCTCTGGCAAGCGAGGTCGTATAATGGCAAAGAATGTTAAAAAAGGTGATATGGTTGAAATTATAGCCGGTGCAAGCAAAGGCACAACCGCAAAAGTAATGCGAGTATTACCTTCCGAAGGTAGAGTTATCGTTGAAGGCATTAACAGAAGATTCAAACATGTAAAGCCGTCACGGAAATATCCGCAGGGCGGAAGAATTCAGGTTGAAGAACCAATTCACATCAGCAATGTGCTTCCGGTTAGTCCGAAAAGCTCGGCTGGTACGAGAGTAAGATTCGTAACTGATGGCAAAGGCGTAAAAAAACGCGTCTCTTTGGATGGTTCTGAAATAGGTATTTTGAGAAAAGCGAAATAATAATAGTTATGAGTTTTGAGTGTTGAGTTCTTAGTTGAGACTCAAACTGAAAAACTAAAAACTTAAAACTAATAAAAGGTTTTTTTAAATGGCAAGGTTAAAAGATTTATATAAGTCGAAGGTTGTTGCGACACTTAAAGAAAAGTACGAATATTCAAGCTCTATGGCAGTGCCGAGAATGCTTAAAATTGTAATTTCTATGGGCGTCGGCAAGGCAACGCAGGATAAGAAATTTATCGAAAGCGCGACTGCTGATTTGGCATTGATTTCCGGCCAGAAGCCGTTACTTTGCAAGGCAAAGAAAAGCGTATCGAACTTCAAAGTTCGTCAGGGCGACCCGACTGGTTTGAAAGTTACGCTCCGCGGCTTTCGTATGTTCGAGTTTATGGACAGACTTATCAATCTTGCGATTCCGCGAGTAAAAGACTTCCGCGGATTAAATCCAAAGAGCTTCGATGAGGCTGGGAATTATTCGATGGGTATCAGTGAACAAACCATCTTTCCGGAAATCGACGCTGCTAAAGTTGAAAACGTTCAGGGTATGAACATAACGTTTGTAACAACGGCTAAAACAAATGATGAAGCAAGAGAAATGCTTAGATTGTTTGGAATGCCGTTCAGGGAGTAATACCAGTTAGGGTAGAAAACTCTCGCGATTGAAAAGATACGTTATTATTTTAAAGTGCTTATCCGCGGATTAGCGGGAAAATTTAATTAGGATTAACAGAATGACAACCAAAGCTCTAATGAATAAAAGTCGGCAAAAGCCCAAATTTACGACAAGAGTGTATACACGCTGTCAGATTTGCGGCCGAGCCAGAGCGGTTTACAGGAAATTTATGATTTGCAGATTGTGTCTGCGAAAACTCGCATCGGAAGGCAAGATTCCAGGCCTGAAAAAAGCGAGCTGGTAATAGACGAATTGAAATTGATATTTAAAATTGAAAATTAATTAATAGGGTATATCAAATGCACAGTGATCCGATAGCGGATATGCTTACGAGAATACGAAATGCCGGCACGGCAAGACTGAATTATACCAATATAAAGAAGTCTAAAATATGCCTGGGCATTGCGAATGTTCTGAAAAGCGAAGGATACATTACCGGCTTTGAAACAATAGATGACGCAACCGGTCAGGGCCTTATCAGAGTGGAACTGAAGTACACTATGGAAGGTATGCCGGCGATAACTGAAGTTAAACGAATAAGCAAACCGGGCAGAAGGCTTTACGGCTCTGTTGATAAACTGCCGCATGTTTTGAACGGCATGGGTATAGCGATAGTAACAACAAATAAAGGCATTATGACTGACGGACAGTGCCGCAAGGACTGCGTCAGCGGCGAAATACTTTGTACGGTGTCCTAATGAGTCGAATTGGAAAAAAAGCAATAGATATACCATCTGGAGTAAAGATTGAATTCGCGGGCCAAACTGTAAAGGTTAGCGGTCCCAAAGGCAGTCTTGAACTTCAGAGAAATCCGAAAATAACAGTTAAGCTCGATGACAGCGGTAAAAAAATAGTAGTAGATAATACCGCACCTGAAGGCCGACTGGAAAAAGCGATGTTCGGAACAACAAGAGCATTGCTGAACAATATGGTAATCGGCGTCAGCAAAGGCTATGAGAAAAAAATGGAAATCTACGGAACAGGCTACAACGTAAAAGAGCAGGGCGGCAATCTTATATTGACTGTCGGCTATGCAAACCCCGCGAGTGTAGCGATTCCTAAAAGCGTAAAAGTAATTATAGACATACCTGCGACAAAAGGTAATGATACGCCGGCTAAGTTTACTGTTACAAGTTACAACAAACAGGAACTTGGTCAGTTCGCAGCAGTAGTAAGAAAAGTGAAACCGCCGGAACCATATCAGGGCAAAGGTATTCGTTATGGCGGCGAATATGTACGCAGGAAAGCGGGCAAGGCATTCGCCAGCGGCGCATCATCATAATTGGTAATGAACTTTTAGAGATAAATTGATATGCAGATTGACAGAATACAAAAGTCAAGAGTAAGAAGGAAGTTTCGAGTTCGCAAGAAAGTTCTTGGAACACAGGAAAGACCTCGTTTGAGCGTCTTCCGTTCGAATAAACATATTTACGCACAGATTATCGACGACATCGCATCGGTAACGCTTGCTTCTGCCAGCACACGCGGCAAAGTTGTTCGCGACGGCCTGAAAAAGACAGGCAATATCTCGGCGGCAAAAATAGTAGGCGCAGAGATAGCCAAACAGGCGATCGGCGTTGGGATCAAATGCGTAAAGTTTGACAGAAATCAATACCGCTATCACGGCAGAATAAAAGCTCTTGCCGACGCGGCCAGAGAAGCAGGGCTTGTATTTTAAGCAGAATTTGGAGATACCGAATTGGCAGAAGATATTAAACAAGTAACAGTTCAGGAAAATCCGCTTGAAGAAACGGTAATCAAAGTATTCCGTTGTGCCAAAGTGGTGAAAGGCGGCAGACGATTTAGTTTCGCGGCGATGGTTGCAGTAGGCGACCGTAGCGGCAAAGTCGGAATCGGTTATGCCAAGGCCAAAGAAGTACCAATGGCAGTCGATAAAGCGATTAAAGATGCGCGCAAGGCAATGCACAATGTTGTATTGAATGGTCAGACCCTTCCGCATCAGAGTATGGGCAAGTTTGGCGCAACAAAGATAAAACTGCTGCCGGCAAGTCCTGGAACGGGCGTTATCGCAGGCGCCAGCGCAAGAGCAGTGCTGGAACTTGCAGGTGTTCATAACGTGCTGACGAAAGTTTACGGCAGTACTAATACTAAGAATGTTGTCAGAGCTACAATGGACGGTTTATTAAAACTTCGCTCTTCGGAAACAATCGGAGAACTTCGCGGAGTTGCAGTAGAACCGGTGAAAAGGTGGTGAAGTTATGCAATCACATGAAATAACTTCAATAACAGGCGGAAATAAAAAACGTAAAAGAGTCGGACGCGGTGTTGGTTCTGGTCACGGCAAGACTAGCGGCAGAGGCCATAAAGGCAGCTTGAGCCGAGCCGGCGCGGGCGGTAAGCTCGGTTATGAAGGCGGTTCTATGCCGTTCTTCAGAAGACTGCCGAAACGCGGCTTCAATAATTTTAATTTCACCTGTAAATACGAAGTTGTAAACGTATCTCAATTGGATAAGTTCGATAACGGTGCAGTAATCGATGCAAAGGCGCTCTTCCAGGCAGGTCTTGTGAACAGCGTGAAAAGCAAAGTGAAAGTTCTCGGCGACGGCGAACTGACGAAGAAACTGCAGGTTAACGTTCATAAATACAGTAAAACCGCACAAGATAAAATTTTGAGCTGCGGCGGAGAAGCCAAGATAGTGGCGTAAGGGATTGATAAGGAAAACTGATGTTTAATGCTGTGACAAGTATATTTAAGATTCCTGATTTGCGGAATAAGGTGCTGTTTACGATAGCGCTGCTGATAATCTACCGCGTTGGATTTCATATTTCCATTCCGGGAATCGATGTACAGCGTATGATTGGTGCCGCTCAACAACAAGATAGCGACAGCCCAATCAGCAAGGCACTGGAACATTTGCAGATGCTAAGCGGCGGTGAGCTGCGGAAAAGCAGTTTGTTCGGCTTGGGCATTATGCCATATATTACGGCATCTATTATTCTGATGCTTCTCGGCGAAGTTTGGCCGGTTCTTAAAAAGCTCAAACAGGAAGGTCAGACAGGTTACAAAAAGATTCAGGAATATACAAGGTATCTGACCATACCGATATGCATAGTTCAGTCTTTGATGGTTGTGAAATTTATGAAAGGTTTCGCATATCAGGGACTTGAGCAGTGGACGGTTATTTTTGGTATTATTGGTATGACAGCCGGCACAGTCTTTCTAATGTGGCTCGGCGAGCAAATAGATGAATATGGTATAGGCAACGGTATAAGCCTTTTGATTATGGCCGGTATTCTTGCGAGAATGCCCGGTACAATCGCGGGCGTATGGACGAATGCAACGTTTACTGTCGGCTCCGGAGCAAGCGCAGGAACTTACGGCCCGGGTAAAATAATGTTTTTGATAGTCGCGTTTGTGTTTGTTGTGGCCGGTGCGATTCTTATTACGCAGGGACAACGACGTATTCCTGTTCAGCAGGCCAAGCAGATGCGCGGTATGAAAATGTACGGCGGACAAAGACATTATCTGCCGCTGCGAATAAATCACGGCGGTGTTATGCCGATTATCTTCGCGTCAAGTTTGATGCAGTTTCCGCCGGTGCTGTTTGCTCAACTGCTTTCGATTCCTAGTTTGAGAGAATCGAATGTGTTAGTGAACATCGCACAATCATTGCGTCCCGGTGCGTATGTGTATGAAGTTTTGTATATTATAATGATTATATTGTTCTCGTACTTCTGGACAACGGTACAGTTCCAGCCGCAGGAAATGGCGAAGAACCTTCGTAACTCCGGCAGCTTTGTGCCGGGACTTCGTCCTGGACACAGGACAGCGGAATATCTTGAAACAGTAATGGCGAGAATAACTTTTTACGGCGCAGGATTTTTGGCGATTATCGCGGTAGTGCCGACTGTAATCGCACAAATGCCAGGCCTTGATATTGACTGGCAGGTTGCGTCTTTCTTTGGCGGAACAGGTTTGTTGATTGTTGTTAGTGTATCGCTTGACCTTGTACAACGAATCGAAGCCAATCTTGTAATGCGTAACTATGAGGGATTCAGCTCGAGCAGAATAAAGGGAGCACGCGGATGGTAATTGTTCTTCTTGGTCCTCCCGGAGCCGGCAAAGGTACGCAGTGCAAGCGAGTTGCAGAAAAATATAAAATGGTTCATCTGTCCAGCGGCGATATTTTGAGAAGCAATCGCAAAGATGGAACAGAGTTAGGCAAAAAGGCCGCTGAATATATGGATAGCGGAAAGCTTGTGCCGGATCGGTTGATAATTGACATGATGGCTGGTGCAGTAGAATCAGCTAATGGCAATTGTGTTTTGGATGGTTTTCCACGCACAGTTGTTCAGGCAGAAGAACTTGACAAAGCTCTTGCTGCGAAGAACAAGAAAATAGACGCAATTGTTAATCTTGATGTTGATGACAGCGTAATTGAAAATAGAATGACCGGCAGAAGAAGTTGTCCTGCGTGCGGTGCGGTTTATCATATTGTAACTTTGAAATCAAAAGTTGACGGCGTTTGCGATAAATGCGGCGAAAAACTGGTTCAAAGAGCAGATGATAATCCTGAAGTGGTAAGAAACAGATTGAAGACTTATCATCAGCAAACAGCTCCGGTAGCAGGTTATTATTCTGATAACGGTCATAAAATAATAGATGTTGATTCGGAAAAATCTGTCGATGAAGTCACGAAAGCCGTGATTGGAAAGCTTGACAGTATTTCGGCAGTTAGATAGAAAAATGGCGATAACATTAAGAAGTCGCAGAGAAATAGAATTAATGAAAAAAGCCGGCGAGATTGTAGCCGATGTTCTTTTAAAACTGAAAGAGTCCGCAATAGTAGGCCAGACAACCGGCGAGTTGAATCGTATCGCAGAAAAAATGGCGGCAAAAGCGGGAGCGGAAACGCTTTTTAAAGGCGTGAGAAATCCTTATGGATATAAGCCGTTTCCTGCCGCGATTTGTACTTCGATCAATCAGCAGGTTGTTCACGGCATACCGTCGGATAAAGTAATACTGCAGGAAGGCGATATTCTTAGCATCGATTTCGGTGTCAGGCTTTTAGGTTATTGCGGCGATGCCGCAACGACGGTCGCGATAGGCAAAATCGACGAGCGGAAGCAGCATCTTATGGATGTAACTTCCAAAATGCTTGATATCGCAATCGAAAACAGCAGGGCAGGCAAAAAATGGAGCCAGGTTGCCGGGCTGATGCAGGAAGCCGCTAAATCGGCGGGCTTTTCGGTTGTTACCGAATTTGTCGGGCACGGCATTGGTACCCAAATGCACGAAGACCCGAAAGTGCCGAATTTCGTGAGCAGAGATCTTTTAAATGATGATATCCTTCTGCGTGAAGGAATGATACTTGCGGTTGAACCTATGGTTAATATGGGTACAAGTCAGGTGATTACTTTAAAGGATGGCTGGACGGTTGCAACAAAAGACGGCAAACCGTCAGCTCATTTTGAACATACAATTGCGATAACGAAGAACGGCTGTGAAGTTTTGACAACCAGGAATTGAGATTTCAAATTAAAATTTTGAAATTTAGCTTATGCCAAAAAAAGATGCTATAATAGTTGAGGGCAAAATACTTGAGGCCCTGCCAAACGCGATGTTCAGAGTTGAACTGTCGAATGGGCATGCGATTATGGCTCACGTTTCCGGCAAAATGCGAATGCATTTTATAAGGATTCTGGCAGGCGATAAGGTAACGGTTGAAATGTCGCCTTATGATTTGACTAAAGGAAGAATTATTCTGCGACATTAGCAGATACCCTTTAGGGTAGTAAATTCGGCGATTGAAGTGTAAAGTTATTTTAAAGCACTTACCCGCGGATTAACGCAAAAATTAAATTAGGATTAGTATATGAAAGTACGAACATCAGTAAAAAGAATTTGCGAAAATTGCAAAATCATACGTCGCAAGGGTGTAGTACGAGTGATTTGCTCGGCTAACCCTCGCCACAAACAGAGACAAGGCTAATTTTTTCGGAGAAACGAATATGCCGCGTATAGTAGGTGTTGATATACCGAATAATAAAGCGATTTTAATCGCGCTGACCTATATTCATGGTGTCGGGAGATTTACGGCTGCAAAAATTGTGAATGAGCTTGGTATTAAACCAGATTTGCCGGCTAACAAACTGACTGAAGACGAAGTCAGCAAGATAGCCCTAATCCTTGACCGTGATTATGCAGTAGAAGGACAACTAAGACGACAGGTATCCCAGGATATCGCAAGACTAAAAGATATCGGCTGCTATCGCGGTCTGCGACATCGTAAGGGACTGCCCGTCAGAGGTCAGCAAACACAGAGTAACGCCCGAACACGTAAAGGTAAACGTAAGACCGTTGCGGGCAAAAAAGGCGTAAAAGAAATACGTTCATAATACCCTTAGGGTAATAAAATCCCGCGATTGATGGGTAAGGTGTTATTTAAAAGCACTTATCCGCAGATTGACGGGAAAATTAAATCAGGAACAATATATTGAGGTATTAGTTCTAAATGGCTAAAGGCAAAATAAGAAAGAATGTTGCAAAGGCGATAGTTCATATCAGATCGACCTTTAATAACACGATGATAACAATCACCGATACGGAAGGCGATACCATCTGCCGCGATTCAGCGGGTACAGTTGGTTTCAAAGGCTCGCGTAAAAGCACACCGTTCGCCGCTCAAAGAGCAGCGGAAAAATGTGCCAACGCCGCCAAACGTTCGGGTGTTCGTGAGGTCGAAGTCAGAGTCAAAGGTCCGGGCAGCGGCAGAGAATCAGCTGTTTCAGCTTTGCAGGCAGCCGGCTTGAGAATTTCTTCAATCGAAGACATTACTCCAATACCTCACAATGGCTGTCGTCCGCCAAAACGCAGAAGAGTTTAGAAAAATGCTAAGGAGCAGATAAAAATATGGGTCGTTACTTAGGTTCATCCTGTAAATTATGCCGCCGCGAAGGTATGAAGTTGTTTCTTAAAGGCATTCGCTGCGAAACAAGTAAATGCGCAGTCGAAAGATGTCAGAAAAGTTTAGCTCCTGGTATGCACGGCTGGCGCCGCGGCAGGGCTACTGATTATGGCGTTCGTCTTCGTGAAAAGCAAAAAGTGAAAAGATTCTATGGCGTCGGTGAAGCACAATTTGTCGGCTACTTTGAAAAAGCTCAACATACTATCGGTAACTCTGGTGAGGTTTTGCTTACACTGCTTGAGAGAAGGCTTGATAACGTTGTTTATAAATTGAACTTCGCTCCTTCGAGAAAAGCTGCAAAGCAGATTATTGCTCACGGCCATATTTTGGTTAACGGCAAGAAAACTGATGTGCCAAGCTTTTTGGTGAGCATCGGCGATAAGATTACAATCAGAAATGCCGAAAGAAGCAAAAAGAGAGTCAGAGCACAGCTTGATACAAATTCCAATTTCACCGCGCAAGGCTGGCTCCAGCTTGATGTTAAAGAACCAATGGCGACAATCGTTGCTCTGCCGACAAGACAGGATGTACAGCTGGCAATCGAAGAGCAGTTAGTTGTCGAATATTGTTCTAAGTAATTTGTTCGATTTGATAAAACTTTTAAATAAATATTTACTAACCGGGCGGGTCGCAGATAGCGTTTTTAATGATAGGCCCCTGTCAAAATCGCTGAGAACATCTGCCCAATTTGGAGGCCAATAATGAGAATAACCTGGAGAGGAATGGAACTTCCGACGCGTGTTGAACTTGATAAACAGGTTTCAACAGATGGCTATGGTCTTTTCCGCATCGAGCCGTTCGAGCATGGTTTCGGAACAACGATTGGAAACAGCTTAAGACGTGTTTTGCTGTCTTCGCTGGAAGGCGCTGCTGTAACAAATGTGAAAATCGTGGGCGCTGACCATGAATTCGCGACAATGTCCGGCCTTAAGGAAGACATGACGGAAATTATTCTTAATGTAAAAAAACTTGTCATTAAGAAAACCAGTCCTGAAGCAAGAATTGTGAAAATTAGCACGGATAAGGCAGGCGTTGTCACCGCAGGACAAATTCAGTGTGATCCAACTATTGAGATTATCAACAAAGATCATGTAATCGCGACTTTGACAGATAATATTAAATTCTCGATGGAAATGACGGTTGAAAGCGGCCGCGGATATTCGCCGGCAAACGAAAGACTGGCGGCAGCCGACAGATTTGAACAGGAAATCGGTAAAGTTGAAATTGACGCAGTTTATTCGCCGGTAGTTCGGGTTAGGTACAAAACTGAAGATACCCGCGTAGGTCAAAAGACGAACTATGACCGATTGATTCTTGAGATATGGACCGATGGTTCAATTAATCCGGAGATGGCTCTTGTCGAAGCAGGTAAAATACTTCGCAAACACATCAATCCGTTTGTTCAGTATTTTGAATTAGGCGATGAAACAGTTGAAGAAACTGAAAGCGGTCAGGTCGAAGAAGAAAAGAAAGTCGACGAGCAGCTTAGTGAAAAATTAAAAATGCCGATTCAGGAACTTGATTTATCCGTCAGGGCAAATAATTGTCTTGAAGCAAGCCATATTGAGTCAGTATATCAGCTTGTAAAAATGACTGAAGCTGATCTGCTTAAGCTTCGCAGCTTTGGCAAAACCAGTTTGCGTGAAATCGTTCGCAAACTCACCGATATAGGTTTGTCTCTTGGTATGACGGACGTTGAATAAATTTAAATTAGATATGAGGTAATGAGCTATGCGTCATAGAATAGCAGGTGGACAACTTAATAGAACAAGCGCACACAGAGTTGCATTGCGGAGAAATCTGGCAGCTTCACTGTTTGAGCATGAAACAATAAGCACAACAATGCCGAAAGCAAAACACGTAAAGAGTTTTGTGGAAAAACTCATTACGCTTGCCAAAAAGGGCGACCTTGCGGCCAGAAGACGCGCGATAGCATTGCTGGGCAACCGCAATATCGTTGAAGAAGTTGACGGCGAAGTAAAGAAAAAAGGCACCGTGATTGGCAAACTTTTCAGCGAAATCGGCCCAAGATATCTTGACAGAGCCGGTGGATATACAAGAATTATTAAATTAGCAAAGACACGCCTTGGCGATAATAGCCCTCTGGTGCTGCTACAACTGGTTGGTCAGGAAAGTAAACCTGAAGCAGCGGGAAAAAGCGGCAAGAAAAAGGCATCAAAGAAAAAAACTTCTAAATCTGAAAAGACAGAAGAGTAAGAATTTCAATCTTTAGATAAATCGACAAAAATGGATTTTTGATGGATTGTATTTTTTGTAAAATTGTTGCAGGTCTAATTCCATCTGTGAAGATTTACGAAGATAAAGACGTGTTGGCATTTCTTGATATTGGTCCTTTAAGTGATGGCCATACGCTTGTAATACCGAAAAGGCATTACGCAAAAATTCACGAATGTCCCGCAGAATTGTTAGGGAAAATTGGTGCGGTTTTGCCGAAAGTTGCAGGTGCGGTATTTGGAGCGATGAACGCTGAAGGTTATAATGTATTGTGTAATAACGGCAGGGCATCCGGCCAGCTTGTTGAGCATATACATTTTCATATAATACCGAGAACTACCGGCGATGGCGTTTTTACGCAATGGCCTGCTAAAAACTATCCGGCTGGTAAAGTTGAGAAAATTGCGGAACAAATTAAAACCAAACTATAATTTGTGTTTTGGAGAATGGTTTGGTATATTGATAAAATGATCGCGGGGTAGAGCAGTCTGGTAGCTCGTCGGGCTCATAACCCGGAGGTCGTAGGTTCGAATCCTGCCCCCGCTATTTTGATAACTCAAGTAAAGTCAGTCACTTACGACTGGCTTTTTTTATGCGCAAAAGTTGAGGTTTTGGGTTTAGGCTTGTCCTAGGCTTGTTTTGGCTTGCCGAGCAAAGCGGTTGTCAAAGTTTGCTGCCTCATATTACAATGCACCTGCTCGACGCTGGTATGATGCCCTCCCTTAACCCGACCAATCGGCTCACCCGGAAATTATCTTGTTATAAATCGAGCTGGTTAGGCCTGCTTGTTTTGGCTAAAATTGCGGATGTTTTTTACATATTGAAGCAAGAAAATAGGTTCTGAACAGAAAATACGGTTCTTATCTTGCAATGAAAGGGGAATCGTCGTATAAAATATCTGCTTTAATGTGAAATTCACCGGAAATATGCAGGAGGCATTACGCCCAGAAACTTTGATAAATAATGTTGAATTTTCTAAGGGAAACTTAAAACATTGACAAGTGGTTTAGGTTTGGAGTTGATTCCTGATGGCAAAAAAAAATATCTATAAGAAGAGATTAAAAAAAAGTAGCATAGCCCAAAATACTATAAATGAAACTAAAATTGGTTTTGATTATGGTATTCGCCCTCAAATAATGTCGGTTGCAAACATAGAATTTGTTAATCTCTGGAATAAATCTAAATCTATGGCAATGGCATATACCGTTTTACCAAAATTAGACCTAAGAATAGGCATACCTTTGGCGGGTATAGTTTTTGAGCAATTTAATTTTGCAGAAAAACTTTTTAAATTAATGAAGTCTTGGATGGTTCCTCCAAATAATGAATCGGCTGTTGATATTTATTTTATAGAAAACAAAAAACAGAATAGTTATTATCTAATGATGGGAGTGAACCCAGAGCAACTTCTTATTAGAACCTTTGGAGAAGATTCTGAAAGAGATTTTTTGCTAATTGGTATGACGCTGTATGTTAGTCACAGATTTCCTTTATCAAATAACTTCAAAATTTTTAAAAAAATAGCTCAAAACAATGAAGTTTTAATTTGCCCGGTAAAGAGTGAATCGTACAAAGACTATCCAGAAGGTACTTCTGTCTATATACCAATAAGCCAAGATCAAATAGGTTTTTCAGAAGGTTTTATAAAAAAAGATGTTAAATTTTTGGAAAAAGATTCAATAGTAACTAAGCCACAAGATCAGTTCATTATTGATACTATAGACAAGATTGAGAAGAAAGAATGCAAGAAAGAAAAGCCTTTAGTCCCATTGATACCAAAACCAGAAGAGGTTGGAGCTTTTCGGGAAAGACAGTTAAAACGTTTTCACACTGTGACTACTGCACGATTATCTTTTAATCAGTCTTTTAATAATATCAGAGACACGCTAAAAGATAGATACTCCGAATGGCAGATCATACAGGCTGCATGTAATCTTTATGTAAGAGGCAACTGGCCTGCGTATGGCTATGGCAAAAATGTAGATATGATACAAATATATCAGAAGTTAAGGAATTCTACACAAGATGCGACTGAAAGTGCCATACTAGCCTTCAAGTTCGACGTTAAAGATTTAAAAAAGCAAATCAAGAACGATATAAAATATCTACATTCCTGTGTGTGCCCAACTTCTCAAAAAGAACCTGAACAAGAATTAAAATCAAAAGGATATTTATAGTGGATATCCCAATAATATCACCTTATCAAACACCTATGGTTTTTATCAGTAGCCAAATAGGTGTTTTTTCGCAAGAAAGAAAAGAATTAGCTAGGCTAATTAAAGCTGAATTAAAGTTTAATACATTTTTATTTGAAAGTATGTCAAGGCCTCATCCAGCAAGAGATGTATATTTAGCTGGGATTGAGCAGTCACAAATATTCATAGGAATTTATGGCAATGAATATGGCTGGGTTGATGAAGAAAACGGTATGGAAATTTCTGGCATACATGACGAATTACTTGTAGCCAAAAGCATTAACAAACGACGTTTTGCATTTATTCTAAATTCAGAAAAAAGGGATAGTCGTTTAACCGAATTAATAAAAAACGAAGTTTATGATGAAACTGCAACATTATTTGATAATGCAGAAGAACTTTATAAAAAAGTCATAACATCTCTTAACACTTTTGCATTTGAGTGTATTTTCGCTGGTTCAGAAAGCTATGAAAAAATACCTGATTATGCTAGTGATTTAATAGAAAGATATAACTCAAAGTATATAATTGAAACATTATTCTATCGTAATGAACTAAGTTCTACGATAGAAAATAATAATAAAGTATATCTTTATGGGGAGCAAGGTTGTGGCAAAACGGTTGCCTTGTTGTTGACCGCAAAAAAACAAAATGCTATTTATATCTCACTTCGTAATCGGTCATTATCAAACGTATTAGGGTATATCACAAATAAGATATTAAACATATTAGGGCACAGTAGTTATAAACATACATCTATCGAGGATACGTCAAGAAAATATGAACAACTCTTAAGAGTTAATCAAGTATTATTGATGATAGATGATGTTGATCAAAACCCTGAAGTGGCAAAATATTTGTTTGGTTTGGAAATAGGAAAATCGAAAGTTATTTTCTCTGGTCGTAAATGTATTTCTGATTTTGATGCAGTTTCTGTTAAGTGCACTGGGTTTACGACCGAGGAATCCAAAGAGTATATCTCAAATATTGTTACACATCCCAATAAAATATTTCAGAATGAAGCTATTGAAAAATCAAGGGGTAATCCACAATATCTAGCATATTATTGCAATAATTCTAATCAAAAACCAGCAGACTCTTTAGAATCATATCATGAACAGATTTATGCTCAATTATCCCCACAGTCACAAGAAATTCTAGCTGTTTTGTCAATTTCTGAAACAATTTTGAATATTGATAAAATTGCAATAATTCTTTCTAAATATAGAAAGCAAACTATTACACCCATTGCTTTAAGTAATGAACTAAAAAATATAGATTTCCTTATTGCTTATAAAAAAGATATGGTTTCAATTTTGCACCCTGCTTTTAGCGAATACGTTTCTCAGAAACTTACAAGTTCCGGTGTTTCCTCCGGTATTCATATTGCAATTTCTGAAATCTATAATGAACTGTATGAAGTACACTTAAAAATTTACCATGTAGTTTGTGCTGGTGATGGGGAAAAGGTATATTCTGATTTGCCAAACGCAGAATTGAATGCTTATCTGTCTGGATTTATTCGTATTGCCCGTAAGTTGTTCACAGAGGACATTTTAATTTCTCGAAGAAAAGAAGAGCTATTCAGACTTGGTTATGCCCTGTATAATGCTGCGTTATTGAAAAGAGATCAGTTTGGGGAACTTGCAGGTTTAAACACATTATTACTTGCAGAAAAAATATTTGCGAAAGCGAAACGAAATGATTGGGTAAAGATTCTTAATTCAATTAAAGCTACTTTTCTTGTAAATTTAGGTCGCGGACGTGAAGCAATTGATATGCTCCAAAAACTTGCCACCCATTTTCACGATAAAGGATTAATTCACGAGGAAGCTGTAATTCATACAAATTTATCTTATGCGTATCAAAAATTGGGATTAATAGACAAAGTTGAATCCGAATGTCTAAAAGCAAAAGAACTTCATGAAACTATAGGTGATGATATTGGCGTGGCCGCATGTTTACAAAATATAAATATTGTTTATATGGCAACAAATAAATACGACAAAATTCTCAAAAATTGCAGGGAAATCCAAAGGTTTGCAAAAAAAATTGATAGTCCGAGGCTTGAAGCAGGTGCTCAAAACGGTCTGACTGCATATTATCGCCGAAAAAAACTTTATGATAAAGCGGAAGAAGCGGCCAGAAAATCTATTTCATTAGCAAAAGAGTTAAACGTTTTAGATTTGGTTGCTATAAACTATGGAAATTTAGGAAATGTTTTTAGAGACCAAGGTAAAATATCCGACGCGAAAGATTGTCATGAAAAAGTACTTGATATCGGCATTAAAATTAAGTCTAAATCTCATGTTGCACATGCAAAAGGAAGACTTGCTGAGGTTTGTGGAGATGAGGATGACGGAGGCTCTGCAATTAGATATGGGTATGAATCAATACAAATATGGAAAGAAATAGATAACGCCTATGAACTTGCATCCGAGAGTTGTAAACAAGCTGAAAGGATTCTTAAATTTGCTGGTTTTGATTGGAAAAAGTCTATTGCTCTTTATCAAGACTCAATTAAATATTATTTATCTGCTGGATTGAAAAAAGATGCTTTTAATTCTTATGGAGAATTGATTGATATTTGTAAAAAACATTTTGATAGGTTTCTTACTATAGAAAAAGTTAATGAAGCTTTGTTGTTGTTTTCTATGCCAGAATTTTCAGCTTTTGTGAATTCCATTTTGGAAGAGTTATTAAAATGGGATGATAAATTCCAGAAATGGTTAGATGTTAATTTTGTACTACAAAATTCGCTTAAGTGTATTTCTGAGAAATTATCCAAATCTGACTTATTCGGTTTAGTGAGAAACCTTACTGCAATTTTAAAGCTATTTGGTTCTAGTATTGAAAATAATTATCTAATATTAATAGAGCATTTGATTTCGATATACAAAAAAGAAAAATACGACCATTGCATTACAGCCATAGCAATAGCTATAGAACAAATTCCCATTAGCATAGGAGAAAAACATCTTACTTGCATTTTTGAAAAACTCAATGAAATAGATATAGCAATTTCTTTTAGGCATGGAAAATGGCTTGATGATCAGTGGTTAGTGTGCTTTGATGTACAGAATGCTCCAATTGTAGATATTCGTTCAGGTAATACAATAAATGAACGTATAGCAGCAGCATTAGTTGCTATTCTTACATTAAGATTAAAGAAAAATCTTGAGGAATTAATTAGTATTCATGGGTGGAAGAGACTCGGATTAATCTTTCAAACTCTTGATGAAAATGAATGTCGAAAGCATGATACTCCAATGCCTAATTTTGAAAAAGATTTTCCTATTGTGATTTCTGGATTTGTAAAAGATGAATATCGTGATGGAAAGTTTACACCTATTTTAGTAGGAAGTAATTATATCGCCAGTTCGGATCATAAAAAATATCCAGACAATAGAAATATAATATGCTTGATTCTGCAATTAATTAATGAGATTGTTGCACATTTTACACGTGACTCTTATTCAGAGAAAAAACTAAAAAAGTTTAGAAGGGCATCTATTCTTGAAGTTTTTGATGTTAGCTATGAACCTAAAAAAATAACTAAGTGAAATGAATTGTTATTACAAAATAGTAATGATGAATGCTTAAAAAAAGGATAATAATCTAAATTGAAGATAAAGAATAATGCCCCGGAAAAGGACATGAGAAATTGTGTGTAAAATTAATAATTAGAAAACAATTGCGGTTTTAAATTGAGGTATATTTTATGGCTGACAAACAATACAAGATCAAGAAATTAGAGTTATCCATGTCTATGGTTGCAATAGTAATCAGCATCTTAGTGCCATATTTGGCTACAAAACAAGCTAACAAAACGTCGGAACAAGCTAACAAAATATCAGAACAAGCTAACGAAATGTCAAAGAAAGCAATGGAGATAGCAACACAAGCGAATGAAATTGCCAAACAGGGCAATTCAATAGCATTAGGAAGTAGATTTGAGATTCCAGAAGTGCGAATGCTATTGAGTGATACGGAAATTGACTTAAGTATGTTTGAAAAATATAAAAAGCAACCTATTAATCTTTACATTGAGAATGTTTCAAAAGTTCCTATATCTGGAGTAAGTGTCACCATATATGTTGCGTCAAAGTTGTTTTATTGTGAAATACATCCTGAAGACGCACTCGAGAATGTCAATCCTTTAGAATTTGAATTGCCATTTAAACAGGAAGTGTTGCCAAAAGGGTATGCAATTGCTGACATTCGGAAACCACTGTTTGAGTATCTCGGGAAAATATCCAAAGATTTTAAATATCAAGAAGATGTGTATTCTGGCTTAATGCACATGGTAGTAAAGCCATATAAAACAGGGTCGAGTTTGCCAATTCAACAGCCAAATCAGAAAAATAGTGAAGTTGATATAGGAATCAGATGTCGCGCAAAATCCTTTAATGAAGAAAAAGACTATATAGCATCATTAGGAATAAATATGCATTATTCTAATCGAGATTATGAAGGATCAAAATAAGGACTACCCCGGAAAAGGACTTGCGATCACAAAACCCAGGCGGACTGTTTAAAAGCCATAAACTGAGCCACCAAAAAGGCTCGGTAGCTTATATCGCTTTAGAAATCCCAATTACCGGCACCGCTTCATCAAGTTTGTTTACAGCCTGCCTGTTTGAACCCGGTACGATATGACCATAGACATCAACAGTTGTTTGTATCGAGGCGTGTCCCATTTGCTCTTTAACATAATGAAGCGATTCACCCTGTTGAAGTAACAGACTTGCAAAGGTGTGTCTGATGTCGTGAAATCGAATGCGCGGTACATCGGCTTTGTCCAGTATTTTATAGAAAATTCTATTTCGGAAGTTATCGCCGTCTAAAGGCTCACCAGTTCGATTAGGGAAAACGAGCCTAATAACATTATCCGGTTTGAATTTTTCCGATAGCTCATACCGTGGCAAACTCCCACTAAATTTTTGAACGAGAGAAGAGTAGTGTGCATATAAAGTTTGGTGTAATTGGTTGCTCATATCAATATAGCGGGTCTTATGACTTTTTGGGCTGGTAAAATGTCCATGCGTATAAGAACGCCTTACAGTAATCTGGTTTGCGTTGAAGTCAATATCTTCAAAAGCCAGTCCTAAAAGCTCTCCAAGCCTCATTCCTGTACGAAACGCACAAAGTAGAAGGGGATAATACTCTGGAGCTTCTTTTTGGGCAGCTATAAGAAATGTAGAAACCTGTTCTTTGGTCAAGAACTTCATAACTTTTTTGCAGTCGGTTTTTTCTATGAATTTGCCCATCCGTAAAGCAGGATTTGCTAAAATGATTTCACTTTCAACGGCGTGTGTGAAAAGACCGGATATTAGCGCTTTTATGTTTTTTGCTGTTTTAGGGGCGACCCCATTTTGCTGTTTTTGTAATAGAAGCTGTTTAACATCTGAGCGTTTTATCTCGTCGAGCCGTTTTCCTCTCCATACAGGATTTAGGTGCAGACGGATTATGCTTTCGTAGCCTTTCCACGTGTTTTGCTTGGTTGTAGTTTTAGCATAGCTCTGGATGTAGCTGTCAGCGTAACTGGAAAACTCAGGCGATTTGTTTTGATTATCCAAGTGTAATTCACCCTGTATGAGTTTTCTGCGAAGTCGAATTGCCATTGCATCTGCCAGCTTTTTATCGCCGATGGTCTTCTGTCTAATTTTTCCATTCTGGCAAATGAAAATTGACCACGGCATTTTAGGGCCTCGAATTTTTTGTCTAACAATAACGCCCATATTTTCACTCCATTCATTCCGAACTTTTTTGTTTGTTTAAACAAATATTTCCGAAATGACAAAACATATTTATTGTTTGGTAAGGATGTATAAACTTTATTTCCTCACCAGTAATTAGGTTAACGTATAAAAAAATATTTTTATGTTCCGTTTCCATTTTCAAAAACTATCAATTCTCTGGTTCTTGTTGATTTTAAACTGATGCTTGGCATTACATTACAATCAATTACCACATCAAAATGAGCCGATTAAAACAGGTGTATAGCTTTTCGAAATCATAGCCTTCTCATTATTTTGATGTCTTCTGGTCTATAACATCATTTTACGCATATCAAACAGGTGTTGCCGCACAGACATTAAAACAAGCCTACGGCAAGCTTTGGTAATCTTTTCATTTTCTAATCTAATTGTACAAATCGAATTAACATACATTGACCGACCGGTTTATTGCCCGACGTGAACAGCCAAAATAGTTATTATCAAAGAGCTTAGGGGGAAGCGGGGGAAGCCTTTTCGATAAACCATTGCGTGAAGGAGAACCCTAATTAAGTAAGTAATTAATTAAGAGTAATGACACAAAGGTTTACATTTATCGCTTCCCTTAATTCCCCCTGTTTTTAAATAGGTTTATTTTTTTTAGTTTTTCCAGAACAGTGATGCCTTTGAAATAATCGACTCCGTTAATGCGAATTTCTTCAATTTCAGGGAAATCGTCTCGAAGACGTTCATAAAAATTAGGTCGTGATAGAGGATGTTCTCCGATGTTTTTAGAATGCCAATATTCATATTCAGCAAAAATTTCAGAACGTTTGATTTTTGATTTATCGTCTAAACGACATGCACGATTGACAAAGGCAAGCACAGGGTTTAACGCTTCTGCGAATCGTTCCCTATATTCAACACAAGAAGGGGCTTCGAAAAGTTTCTTTGTTGTTTCGAGTTTTCTCCAACCTTCCAGTGCCCAGTTAAATATACCGGGTAATTCTTGGGTCAATTCCTGTGTGAGATTTTTATTACACTTATCTCCCAGAAAAGTTTGTTCAAATGTCAAAAAAACTGCTCGTCTTCTAAGTGCCTGCGTTTTGTCATTGAATTTCGGCAATTCATTTACTGAAAAAATATGTTTTGCAATTGGTTTAAATGTAACTGGTGTCTTATATTTGACATCTACGGTAATAGAATCATCACCAGTTAACAACTTCAGTATATTTGAATCGAGAAGTTTGCTCGTATTAATTTCACCGCACACATTGACTAACTTATCTTTTAATGTTACCAGAACAAAATCTTTTCCCATTTGTGTCAAAGATATTGCACATATATTTTCTTTGCCAACAAGCTCACTCAGTATTGAAAGGGTTACGCTTTTGCCGTTAGCACCACACCCCTTGAAAATCATGAATTGCTGGAGAAAGGTTTCGGTGGTAAGACAATATCCAAACCACTGTTGAAGGGTGATAATCTTGTCTTTGTCATCAGCAAAAATATCTTTTAAAAACCTATGCCATTTTAGACATTTTGCTTCTGGGGCAAATGAATATGGCAATTGATTTTTACTATAAAATTCAGGGGCATGTTTTTTTAATTCCCCTGTATCAATTTCCAACATACCGTTAAGTAGATTGATGTATCCGGGTGTTTGTTTGAAATCTTCATGGTTGACTGAAATAGAGTACATTAGAAGTTTTAATGTCTCGTCAACATATTTGGCCTTCGCTTTAACACCTAATTCACCCGCTGCAAATTTGCCGATTTCAAAGCTATCAAGTTCTTTCCAAAAACCCTGTGTTATAAAATGGTAAAAAACGCCTTTGACAAAAACAATTGGACTAAATCTTTGCTTAATCGTTTCCACAAGTTTATGTGGATGAAAAGACCTATCTTCAGGAAAATATTCATAACAAGAAGAGCCATCAGTATTTGATTCAGTTGCTTCTTCTGTTAATGATGATTTGTCTACAAAACTTTCATGTAATGATTTCCAAAGTTTCTCATGAGGATTTGCATTTTTTCTAAATTTCAGTTTTGTTTTGGCCATTATAAAAGTCCTTCAATAATTAAATCTCTGATATCTTTTCCCTGCTCTTCGTCTTTGTCCCATTTAAAAAATTTAAGTTCTTTGGCAATGCCAATAAGCTTATTTGCGATTCGGTTTTCGCCATTCGTTCCCGCTTGGTCATTGTCTTGAGCTATAAATATTATGCAGTCTTGGAAAAATTTGAGGAATTCATTGGGTAAATTACCAGCACCCATAACTGCTGTGATAATGCCTTGTTGCTTAGCTTTGCAACGTAACCATTCAAAAGCGATAGCGTCCCAAGGCCCTTCAAATATATATACTGGTTCCGCTTTTCTATGAGTGTTTGATAATTGCTGTGCACCGAAGAGACCCATTTTGCATCCCGGAGCGGAAAGCAATTTGCCACCAATTTTATATCTCAGGATGTTGTTGATTTTCCTCTTTGCATCCCGAACAGGTAAAGTATAAAAATTACCTGTCCAGCCAAAGTCATAGTCAGCGAAAGCCTCAGTCGGCAATTTTCTGTCTCTGGCTAATCGAGCGAGCGATTTGTCGTCAAAGTCCTTTGCCAAAATTGAAGCAAACTTGCTCATAAGTGTTAGATAGTTACCCTTTGCACTGCACTTTTTGCAGTCGTAAAGAATGTCGTTACTGTTTAAGTAAAAGTGTTTGTGCGCGTCTTCGCAAAATGGGCAGACACACGTCCACTCAGTACTCGAATTATCCAACACCTCAAGCCCCATCTCTTGCAGCCACCAAAGTTTTTTTTGAGTTTCTGTTTCCATTTTTTTCCTTTATAATTTGGATATTAAATTTTCAACTACTGTATCCACATTGATAGTTTGGACTTTGTGGGATGAAATCCAAGCCTGTATTTCTGGCCAATAAAATAAAAGTTTGCCGCGCACCTTGTAGGCAGGCAGGGGATTGTCTATGTCAGAAATATAATCTCGCACCGTTCTTGGTGAACAACTCAGGCGTCGAGTTAGTTCACGGAGGTCGATATAAAAATCAAAATTTTTATCTTCTAACTTTTTGTTCATGTTTGTTAATAACCAATTTGTTTATAACTTTTGAAGTTAATAGCATTATAGGTTATAATGTTTTTGTGAACATGGTAACGATATCAGGTGGCGTTACCTTAAAATTAGGAGTATCTATGAATATCAATTATAAAAAAATTGATGAACGACTGATTAGATTTGAGTTTCAGGCAATATCAGAGATATATAAATCATGGGCAGAAGCTGATAAGGATAAATTGGCCAAAACGTATAAAAAGTTGTTGAGCTATAGAAGATATATCTTAGGGATAGAAAATCCGATCTATAAAAAAGGTAAAGATAAAGCACTTTCGCGAGAAACAATCCCACACGAGATTACACAGGATGAATATGATCTTTGTTATGAAGCAGTTAAACAAGCCCGAAAAGATTTGAGAAATAATAGTTTAGAAGATTTAACCATTGAGCATGAAATTGTGGATTCCAAAGGTTCTTCACTAAAGATTCTTGTTCCTTTTCCATTGCCAGTGTATGATAAAGATTGTTTAGTATCTCTTGGAAGAAGCATACCCAAAAATTCATCAAGTAGCACACCTCCATCTACTCTGGCTTATGAAATTGTTGGAAAGCGATTAAATATCAACGCAGAAACTGTTATCAAGCACAGAAAACTCAAGAGTAGGTGTGAGAAAACAAAAAGAAGTTGGCAGTTGCTGGCAACTTCTTTTCTCGAACTCAATTTTTATAAAGACACCAAGACTCAAGCAAGAATTTTAGATTGTCTTCTGTTGTCTGGTTATTCAAGATTTAAACTATATTATCTTATTCAAATTTCTCATTCGATAGACTGGCAAATGAGTTTACGCAGATGGGATGTAGCAACTATTGATAGTCTCTGTAACGCAGTTTGCCCAGATATTAAGGATGGGCCGTTTGCAAAATTGATGCAAGCATAGCGATATAACGCCAAGCATTTTCTTGGTTTATATGTTTCAAATTTTCCATCCAAACCGCAAGCGTGGTACCTGCCCATTTGTTCTTTAACCGGACGGCAGGGCGGCGGTATTTTTTCATGTGGAAGTTTACTACAAAGGCGTTGAATTGTGGTACCGGTAAAAAGTGAGTTTTTGGTGAAGCACCTCTCATAGCAGCGTTCAAAATGGGATGGTTCCATATCTGAAAAGGTATAAGAACGATTTTGGGTTGAAGTAAAACCAATTCTGCAATAACAAACGGCAGGCTGACCGTAAGCCTTTTGATATTGTTGATGTAGTCGCGATTGTTTCGGTTTTTTATACTGAACTTGCACCAGTTTGAAACGGCCAGTGTTTCCAAAAAAGTACGCGGTGTTTTATATATTGGCAAGCCATTTCGTTCTGCCAAGAACAATGATGCTGCAAACAAGCCACCATCGGTCATAGGCTGAATTCCAACATTTGGAAAGGGAGTGGTTGAGTTCTGGCCTTGCTCTTCATAACAAATTCGATAGCGGTTCCATGCTGTTTCTTTTTCAGAAAAACGAGAAGGGGTTTTCGAGTTGTGCAGCCACGATAAGTTTTCGGCACTGGCATAAATGAGTATGCTTTTTCCGGGTTTATATTTTTCACCGATAAGCGGTATTGGTGGATTGAACTGCCAAGCCCATGAGGGGATTTTCTCAAACATTGATATGTCTTTGAATCTTTGTACCAATTGAGTGGATAATTTTTTCATGCCATGTTCCTAAAAAAAGAGAGCGTCAAACCAAGACCGCTCGTCGAACCCCACCACAGGGTATCACAGAACAGCACAAGGCCGACGCTCCCGTTTTGGGAACATGGCTCAAGTACCGCTTCTGTGATTAAAAGCCCGAAGGCTAATGTGGTGTTTTCGACGAAACAGTTAACCTGATACTCACGTATCATTCAGATTTTAAGATTTTACGAAAAATTTCCTTTCAAGACTTAAAATGGACAAAATTCTGGTTCATTTGCGTCCAGTTTAGCGTCAGGGTTAAATAATGGCAAGGGATTTTTTTATGGTTTTGTTGTCTCAAAATGTATGTTGGGAGGTCTTATGTATAGGATATTGGTCTTGTTGTTAGAGATAATCTTTGACTTGTGTAATAAACCTATTTAATATGATTCTACCGAGTGGTTATCATAATTTAAAAATTAAGAGATATGAGATTAAAAATGGGTTATCAAAATCATATTAGATACATCCAAATTACTATTGGATATACCCTTATGATTGCTTTTGTTGCAATCGTAATTATAACAATAGCTTCTCTTGTTGGATGGGTTAAATTAGTGCATGAGGATCAGCAATACAAACTATTTGAAATATTTGTTGTAGAGCTTGTAATAGGTGCCTTAGGTTTTTTTACGGTGACGTTTCTTAAGGTTCCTGTTAAAAGAACTGGTCAACATACACTTGCAAACGTAGTGGTTGCGAAAAAAATTAAACTTGGGAAACCAAGTAAATTGGTGGAGATGGCAAGTACTGCTGTTGAAATTAAGAAACATGAGTTCGGTATTATTGAATTTGAATGTATTGACTCCTCTAAAAATGAATAAGATTCGACAGATAAAAGATTTGGATAAGTTGCTTTATGGGACAACCTTAATTCCTAATGGCATTAATGATGTCCAAGTGCTTAATAAAATAAAAAAGCCGCTTGTTCTAGTTAATTTGCGGCCTCATCAATGTTTAAATGTTATACATTATTCACTGTTGCAACGCATATGCGTTTTACATAAATACGGTTTCTATGTAACGATAGTTTTTTATGATAGAACTATTATCTGTGGTCAACTTTCAAGAAGTATAAAAAATGAAAGTGACGCAAAGAATGCGATGGATTGGCTCTATGATGCATTCATGAAATATGATGGAATCAAACAGGATTGCATTGAATTTATACCTGAATCTGTGCTATGGAAAATTTCGGCGATTCATAAAGTGTCATTGCCTTTTTTTTGTGCTATGTCAAATCAAGCACAACTAAACATAAAATCTGAAAATGGCCAATCCCTAATAGCATTATCACAATTTGTTGATTGTTTATTTGGAATTCTTTATGAATCTATACTAAAACCTCAATTTGTGTTTTTTGGGGGGGGGGAAAAAGAGATATGGAGGCAAGCTAGAGATCGAATGACTTTGTGTCAAGCTTTAGGAATAGAAAGTTATAATCATATACCTCCAGTTCTGATCACTTTTCCTACTATAAGTCATTTTGCTTGTGGGCAAACCTTGGGGACTGATTGTGAGGATGATCCGTTTTCTTACCGTTTTGATATTTCAAAATTAAATGAAAATTCTTTATCTAAACAATATCGAGAACAAGTTAGTGAACTTGCATCGCTTACAACAGGCGTAAAGGAAGAACCTTTAACAATAATAAGAAAATTTCGGGGAAAGTATTATGGCTCAAAATGATTTCTATATTCAATATAACAATGGTACTGCTATTTATCTTCCTGCTTATGTTAAGTATTTTAGATATGTCGAAAAAGAAATTGTTGATTTTCTTTCGCAACAAAAAGCTCTGGAGATAATAGTTCCTAAAATTATTTCGTCAGTTGATGTGCAAAGACTAGAGCAGTGTAACCCGCGATTTTATAAAGAATGGGACAAAGAACAATTGAGTGTTTATACGAAAACAGGACAATTTGTTGGTTATCTTGCCCATTGGCAATGTGAACCAGTTTATAAAGTATTAGGCCAATTGCTTAAATATTCTAATGATTGTGATCCACAAGTGTTTTACGATAATAGTGGTTTTTCTTATCGTTATGAAGAAACTAATGATATTTTTAGATTTGATGAATTTAGGCGCATTGAGATTTTTTTGGTCGGTTCCGTTATAAAAATTAAATCTTTTCGTGATATGTTATTGAATTTTTTAAAAAATCTGGTGTTACCAAATTATTCTGAGATTGTATTTAAGCCAGATGAATCCTTTGGCGGAAAAGAAGAAGTTGTTGATTTGGAGGTTGTTGCTGATGGTCGTAGGATAGAAGTGTGTGGTTCTCATGTCCATTATTGTACATTCAAAAATGCAATAGGAATACTATTGGGAGAAAACATAATAACTGCTTGCATTGGGATTTCTCTTTCCAGATTAGCCATGCTATTAACTTTACGAGAACAGATAGCTTCAAAATGCATTAATGCAAAAGATGAGAATCAAGTATTAAATTGTCCGCGTAGTATGTAAAAAGTCATTCGAGCTTAAAATGTTTTTATTGAAGGACTTATGATTTTTCGAAAAGTCTTTTTTTGGTACAGGTTTTTATTATAATGCCGAGTTTTCAAAACGGAATTGATTAGATTACGAAGACTTAACCTTGGACAATGCTGTTGGTAATACTTGCAGGTTGGATAAACAGACACCAGCAGGATATGATGGATAGGATGACTTTTTACAAGGTACTATAGCAACCTAATTGGCTCAAATTTTCGCTTGTCCTAGGCTTGCCGGTATGTCCTAGTTTGCCTCAATTTGCCGCATTTTGCCACTTTCAAAATCACTCGTAAAATCATAAGTGTAATACAGATAAGGAAATACGACTCAAGACCGGTTGCGGCTCATAACCCGGAGGTCGTAGGTTCGAATCCTGCCCCCGCTATTGACGTAAATAAGGCAGTCGCAACGACTTAGTTGCAGCTGCCTTTTTTTGTTTTTTGGCCGGTGTAACTAAATTGTAACTATTTTTAGTGAAATCAGCCGTCAATCACCCGCCTGTAAGCCCAAAAAAATCCTGCCAAAGACAACTTCTGATATGCTTTAAGTTAAGCGTGGAAGGAAGGCTGTTATGGCTTGTCTTTACAAAAGAAAAGATAAATACTGGCTTAGCTATTATTGCGGCAACAGGCAAATGCAGAAGTCGCTTAAAACAAGCGACCTCAAAGTTGCCAATTCCAAGAAAAAAAGAATCGAATACGAGCTTTCACTTGGCGACCTTCATGTCGCAAGCAAATTGCATCTGCCGGTAATACTGTATCATTCCGGCCAAGTGCATCTTGCAGAGTTCTTTGAAAAGTGAATAATGTACCTCATGATTTAATTGGAGCATATCATGAGCATGGAACAAAAATCTGATACAGACCAACAGCAGTTCTGGCAGATGGCAATCGAAACCTGGAAATCCAGCGGTCTTTCCGTACGGCAATTCTGTGCCAATGAAAAAATAACAGAAGCATCGTTTTATAGCTGGCGGGAAAAACTTACTTGTGGCGGCAATAATGAAAATAAGCATGATAAACCAAAGTTTTCGGAATCAGAATTTATAGAGGTTACAATTCCACAGAATAATTCTGCTGCCATAGAACTTTTGCTGACATCCGGCAGTGTTCTAAAGATTCCTGCTGGTATTGACGCCAAAACATTAACTACCATTATTTCAGTTTTACATCAGACGAACTTATGCTAACGCTTCCATCATCGGTAAAGATATTCATCTACTCGCAGCCTGCCGATATGCGTTCAGGATTTAACAGACTTTCGATGCTTACGGAAAGTTTTATGCTCCAAGACCCATTCAGCGGACATCTGTTTGTATTTTTCAACAAGGAAGGCGATAAGTGCAAAATTCTTTTCTGGGACAGAACCGGTTTTGTCATCTGGTACAAACGACTGGAGGAAGGAACTTATGAAAAGCTGCCTTGTGAAAACAAACCCTCTATCGAAGTTGATGTCGCCAAACTTACCTGGATACTTGAAGGTATTGATTTATTCAAAACGAGAAGACGCAAACGCTATCAAAGAGTTTTGAGTTCTTAGTTTTTAGTTCTGAGTTATTGAAAATAGGAATAATTTTTTAAATTATTCTTCATTTATACGACATTTGGCTTGCTTTTACTGCATTTGCTGTTATATTCATATTCATGTCAGGGACGACCAAAATAACATCAGAAACATCTAAAGAGAACCTTCCGAATGATACTGATACCCTAAAGGAAATGGTACTTACTCTGCTTGGTCAAATCGATGATTTACAGGGGCAGTTATATTATCTCAAGCGTCAGTTGTTTGGCAAAAAGAGTGAAAAGCTCAATCCCGCACAGCGTTTATTATTTGAAAACCTGTATGATGAAGTTAAGGCAAAGCTCGAAGAGCAGAAGCAGTCGAAGCCGGAAGTCGTTAAAAACCGAAAGAATGAAAATCATAAAGGCAGGAATCCACTGCCTGCCGACCTGAAACGCGAAATCATTCCTATCGAGCCGTCAGAAGAAGAAAAGTTCTGCGATATACACAATAAGCCGAAGAAGTTTATCGGCACTGAAAAAACAGAAAAGCTCGAATATGTTCCGGCCTCTTTTTTTGTTAAAGTATATGAACGTGCCAAATACGCCTGCGATGAATGCCAGGGCAACATTTCCATAGGTGAACTTCCTCCGATGGTTGTTGATAAGGGGTTAGCATGTGAAGGACTGCTTGCACATATAATAACGAGCAAGTATTGCGACCATGCCCCGTTGAACAGACTTGAAGGTATATTTAAAAGAAGCGGCGTTGATATAAATGTATCGACGATGTGCGACTGGGTAGGAAAATGTTCTGACTTACTTGAACCTTTGGTAAAACGGATGCATCAAAAAATACTCGAATCACCAAAGATAAATTCGGACGATACATCGATACCTGTAAAGAATCCAAACCGCAAGGGTTCTACGTATAATGGTTATTTATGGGTATATATTGACAATAAGAAAAACGTAGTTTTTGACTTTACTCCGACACGATCGAGAGAGGGGCCAATAAAATTCCTTGGAAAATATTGCGGTAAACTGCAGGCCGATGCATACAACGGCTATAATGAATATTTTATGACATCCGGAGCAACGGAGATAGGCTGTCATGCGCACGCTCGCAGAAAATTTGAATATGCAGTTGATAGCGATCCAGTCAGAGCTGCACGATTGATGGTATTGTTGGGCAGGCTTTATGAAATTGAAAAACGTGCGAAAGAAGAAGAATATAATAGTGATAAGTTGCTCGAAGTCAGACAAAAAGAAGCCAAGCCAATACTGAATGAAATTAAGGCTGTTTTCAATGAATACAAAGATTGTGTGTTGCCGAAAAGCCCGATGGGTAAAGCGATTACATATTCATTGAATCAGTGGGAAGCTCTTTTGAGATACCTGGAAGACCCGACCCTGTCCATAGATAATAATATTTCTGAAAGAGTTCTACGGATGGTAGTAATCAGAAGGCTCAATTATATGTTCGCCGGCAGTGAAGCTGGGGCAAGACGAGCGGCAAATATTTATAGTCTCGTAGCCAGCTGCAAATTAAATGAAATTGACCCATTTGCATATTTTAGAGATGTTCTTGTCCGCATCAGCACTCACCCGGCCGACAAAATTGACGACCTACTGCCGAGCAATTGGAAAAAACCTGAAAAAACTGCCGACAAGGCCGCCGCATAATTTTTTTGCAGGGGTGTATTTGCCCGAGACCTTACGTAATACTTGAGGCGTTCTGCAAACATCTTGAGGCGACAAGGACATTTAAATCTTTTAAGAATGATATCAGCAGGCTAAGGACATTCTTTGGCACTATTTGTGATTCACTTCAATTGGGTTATCCCGGTAAAAAAGAATGCAAACAAAAATTGAAAGACAAGTATGATGGAGAGCATGTCAAAGCAGAATTTCTCGAAGATATTGGGCCAGAGGCAATCAATAACTTTATCTCCAAGAGAATAGAATTAAACAACTGGTCGCCAAAATCAGCTAATTTGCTGCGGCAGATTTTGCATAAGCTTTTTGCATATGCTATAAAACATCACGGCTTTCGTTCACGAGACAGACGCTATCCAAACCCTGTTACTTATGTTGAAAGATATAGAGAACCTGCAACTGTGATAAGATTTCTTTCCTTAAAACAGATAGATGAGCAATTAAAAGTTTTGGAAAAGTTTCCTGTTATGCATGCGCTTTGTGCAACATATATTTATGCAGGCTTAAGAAGAGAAGAAGCACTATGGCTGACAAAGGAAGATATTCTTTTAGATAAAAGGCTTATTAAAGTACAGGCCAAAACAATTGATGGTAAATTCTGGCAGCCTAAAACAAAAAGCAATCGTGTTGTTCCAATAAGTAGTGCCCTTTATGAAATATTACAAAGCTATAAATCATCAGGCTCTAAATGGTTTTTCCATTCACCAGAAGGAAAGCAGTGGAACCCTGATAATTTTTCAAATGACCTGCGGGAGATAAATAAGAAAAATAACCTTGAATGGTCATGCCTTGATTTTAGGCATACATTCGGAAGCCACCTTGCACAAAAAGGGGAATCGCTTTATAAGATTTCAAAATTGATGGGCAATTCTCCTGAGATTTGCAGAAAACATTATGCAGCCCTGATTCCGGAAGAAATGGCGGATGTCGTAGAATTCACAGAAAAAACTCCCGTTATTCAAAATGATAATGAAACACAGGAGCTTTTAAGGGAATTACTTTCAGAAATCAAAGGCAAAGGGAATCCCAAAATCAAAATCTCAAGATGATCTGTTAATCGGTGTGTTCCAGAATAACATTCTTGATGAGGGCAGGCGATGTTGGACTTTGAATTATGCTAATGAGTTTCATATGGATATTCTACCTGCCATCCCTGATTATGAAAAACTGAATGATGCCATACTCGTAACCGACAAAAAATTACGAAATTGGCAACATAGTAATCCCAAAGGATATGCTCGTTGGTTTGCAGAGAGAATGAAAGCTATTTTCCAGAATAGGAAAATAGCTCTTGCTGAATCCATAAAAGCAAACGTTGAAGCCGTACCGGATTACAAAGTTCGTACACCGTTACAAAGAGCTGTTCAAATCTTAAAATGGCATCGTGATATATATTTTAAAGATAAAGATAACAAACCCATATCAATTATCATTACCACTTTGGCGGCTCAAAGTTATCAAAATGAAACCGATCTGTTTGAAGCATTAACAAATATAGTGAATGTTATTTCAGATATCAAACGGCTTAAAAATGTCAGCAGCGGTTATTACTATATTCCTAATCCTGTCAATCAGGATGAAAATTTTGCTGATAAATGGAATGAGAATCCGGCTCTTCCATTGGCCTTTTTCAAATGGCTGGAACAACTGAAAGCTGATTTTGGTACCGCTTCAAGCCAGAGGGATGTATATAAAATTGCCGAAGCTTTGAATCCTGCATTTGGAGCAGATATTGTTGAAAAAACACTTCAGAAATATGGTTATGTAGATAAAAAGCCGATTAAAAGTTATCCTGAAGTGACGTTTTCTGCCAGACCCAATAAGCCATGGTCAATATAATATGAATGCCGAAGTTTTAAATAAACATTTCAACAGGTTAAAACAATTATACCCTAGTCTAAGTTTAATAAAAAAGATTAATGGCGAGTGTTCAATAACAGGTAATATAAGCTTTACTGTGAAACACGACGGTAAAGTAGTCAGGGATGATTATGATATTGAAATTATGATTCCTGATGATTACCCGTTATGTCCTCCAAAAGTTATTGAAACAAACGACAAAATTCTACGTTGCCCCGATAATCATATAAATGATGATGGAACATTTTGTTTTGGTGCGCCCTTGGCAGTTAAGCAGACCTTTGTACAAAAACGCGATTTATTGTGGTTTGTTCAGGAACAAATTGTGAGATTTCTTTTTAACCATAGTTATAAGCGTGATTATGGAATTAGACCAGATGGTGAATTATCGCACGGTCCCGAAGGGCTGCTTGAGTATTATTATGAGTTATTTCAGACTCAAGACAATATTACAGTACTGGAATTTCTCCGTCTCTTGTCTCAAGATCGATACAATGATCAAAATTTATGTCCTTGCGGCAGTGGAAGAAAAATTCGAAGATGTCACTATAGGCTCATAAAAAATATCAGAAAGTTATATAAGCCGGAAGAATTTCAATGTGAATTCAGTTGGATTATATCCTTTCTAAATTACAAAGATTATTTTAAAGCATCTTTAATGTTTTCCCAAAATTCAGTTGCTCCATTTATCCAACCTTCGAGATAAGCTTCTTGATCAAAAGCGGGGTCATCGGATTCCAAATTTTTAATTTTATCCTCCAACCAATTATCCCAAACATTGGTGGTATAAATATTAACATTATTACAAACCACTTGGATAATTTCATCGTAGCTCATACTTTTGGCGTCATCTTGTCCTTCTTTATACCCTTCTTCCGTATAGATTTTACCATGTTCAGCTTTTTCCAATCTTAATCGCTCAATAATTTTATTCATGTCTTTTGTCTCCAAATTTTTAATTCTTAATTCCTGTAGAGAGACCTTGTGTTGCAAAGCCTCCTGACAAACGCCTGATATATTGAATGAATCTTTAACCGTCTGAAGCCTTTTAAAAAGGTCATCACTTATTGTAATATTTATTCGTTCTGACATACACATATTCCTTTAATTATTTAAATATATACATATTATATAAATTAAATACACACTGTAAAGAAAAAAAACGTAAAAATATGTATGTTTTTTGTTTTTAACAAAATGAAGCGGTATAAGTATATGTTTAATAAATGGTTATATATGATTTCAGACCTGTAGAAATAGGAAAGACGCCGGATTTCAAAAAATAATTATATCGGAATTTGAAAGAATATACGGACAAAATTCATTTTTAAGGCTAAACGACGCTCGGGTTGTCAACACGACAGTCGTCTGAAAAATGGTACAGGTGAGATGAGAAATGAGATTCCCTAAGTTCCGCAAAGTGACAAACATAATTTTTAAAAAAACAACTTAACCTATTTATTTCTAATTCATAAACATATATCTATTAGCCGTCTTGGTTTTGCATCAAAGGCAGTTTTTTTAATTGACAACAAATTTGTTTTTGTATAATTAATCCGATAATGGGTGTCTATAACTTGTTTATTGTTAATAGTTTACGCCTTTATTTTTTTTAGAAGTTTCACAAGAAAATATATAAAATTAAAAAAAATAACTTGACTTATTTATTTCTAAGTCATAAACATATATTTATTGGACATCTTGTATTTTGCATCAACGGCAGCTCTCTTAATTAATAACAAATTTAATATTGTATAATTATGAGCAAAACATTTTCAATTTTGATCATCTCGGCAATAACTACACACGCAGAGCCGTGTGGTTTTCCTTTAATTAAAAATTTTAAAAAAGAGAGGTGAAACATGCAAGCTGTCAGAAATTCATTGATGCTTTTTATTTTAATTCTGTTTTCGAGTATTGCGAAATCTGATCCAAATAGTATCTGGTTGCTGAATTTTGAATGTGGGTTTAATGCAGCCAGCGATGTGTTTGATTCTAATTTAGGTAATATCACTATTTTAGGTGGGGATCCAAATACTCCATCCTCAGGCCCACGTGTTAAGATTCAATATGATTCTGACTCCGACAGTAATGTTTTGAGAGTAGGCGGCATTGACAGTAACAGTTGCTATCTGGGATACACAGGCTTAAATGATCAAATTATAGCGGCTTGCGGTACAATCTATATTGATTTTAAAATACCCAGCAATCCCAATGATATAAGCGGACCTGCTGCATTTTTCTCTTCAAGCCACATTGATACAAGCTCAACATCCGTAGATGTAAATGATGCATGGTGGATAGGATTAGCTGATAAAAATACTGTTCGTGTATTTTCAAGAAGCATAATTACTGATCCTAACGAAACAGACCCTGATGTTTTAGCAATCTTTGGTGATAAAACCTATGATGCCGATGTTGTATTGACAGCAGGGTGGCATACAATGAAGTTCACCTGGATAGAGGTTCAACCTAAGAAAGCTGCACAGTATGGTGAGCCTGATGACTCCAATTACCCTATCTCTGCAATTCGTGAACGCGCTAATATCGCAATGTACATCGATGATGTTGAGGTCTTGAATGAACCCAACGTGCAATGGACACCTGCAAATAGTCTGCGAAGCTATATCGGTTGTTTTGTCCCTGATCTTGCAACCAGTCTATATCAGGCAGGCAGGCAAAACATTCTTTTAGACAATATTCTGATACCAGAGCCGAATTACAATGATATCATTATTCAGGAATCGCCTTATTCAATTACATCTACCAATATAATCAGTAGTCTTGTTTATATTCCAGCAGGACAGAAGAAAGCTTATTTATCGGTAGAACAAAGATCTAAAAAAAGGGCCACCGACCCTGCTCTGGATTATGAGTATTCCATGAAATATTCCGTTTATGGGAACACTGTTAATTCCACAAGATCGGTAATGAATATAACAGACACACGGGATTTAATTGTTCCCAATGGTGACGCAGTATCCTGGGTCATTACATCTGGTTATTGGTTTGCACCATACTCTGACAATTTTGATTCTAATCAAGCGGCAGTAAATACTGCTCTCAAAGATTTCCCATATGAACTTAAAGCTGACCCCTATAGATTGGTATTTGATGTCAGCAATCTTATAGCTCCTGGAAGATTGAATCTTATCGAGGTTGTCGGTTTGGGTTCAAACCAGCGAGAAATCCGAAATTTTAAACTTCTGACGAGTTTCACTGAAGCTCCAACGCCAAAGGACCCAAATCTTAGGGATACGGTTGTACTCACTAATCCTGTTGTTCCAAAATCAAATTTCGATGTATCTTATACTGCGCGACTTAGTTCCAGTGGAGGTGGCCTGCAGGTTACTGTTGACGGAGATACCTACTATATAGATTCCAAGTTCTCATATCCGAACAGTGCGTTTAGAACATTGCCGGGTAACTCATCCTATCAGAACTGGACAACAATAAATATTGCGGCTGATGGCAATTCCCTTAGTGCGACCACACCTACTTATTCACTTAATCGCGCACTTGTTAAATACTCTGATCATTTTGAGATTGAAGATACAATAACCAACACCAGCCAAAATACTATAGGTATCCGGTTGGGCCACAGTGTGAATATAAGCTCAAATTCATTGATAAATACATATGCCCATGGCCATAAAATGCCTTATAAAACTGAACTTTTCGAGGATACGAACTGGAAAAATAGTTGGAATCCTACAATTTATCTTGCAAGATTGGGGTCAGGATTAGGGCTTCTGGTCAGGGATAAAGTTTTCCGTTCGCATTTGAGCATTCAAATGAAAAGTGGTGCTTACGGTATTCACGATAAATACTTTGCTCTAAGTGCTGGTGACTCATACAAGTTAAAATGGGCAGCTTATCCGACTGCAAATGGCAGCTACTATGATTTTATTAATGCTGCACGAGATACCATCGGCAGTAACTATCTCATAGACGGGTCGGCAATTACATGTTCAAGCCTATATATAGGAAATATGAATAAAGTATCCGATGATGATATCCGCAATCTTGTCCATTGTAATGGCGTAAAATACGCTACAATAGCCACCCTGTATGGAATTAATTCAGATGGAAATAAAGTTGTTGATACTACTGATAACAGGAATACGCTTTTCGGGCCAGCAGTTATTCGTGAAACAACTGATCCAAATGATTATAATAGCTTGTATTATACGAGCTATTGGAATCGTTACTATATTGAAAATACAATTATACCACGTTTTAGAAGTTTAACACCTCAGGCAAAACTGCTTGTGTATCTATATCCATGGTGCAGTTCTGAGGCCAATGCGGTAGATTTGTATCCTGACGATCAGTTCAGAAATGCTGTGGGCACAAACGTATACCATGTAGCTCCTGTCGCGGGTAAGAATACCGGAATAGCAAGTTTCATTACAACTATGCAAAGCAGTTTTGGCGAAGCTATGAGGGCAGCTTATGATTATGGCAGTGAAAAGGCTGATGGTTTTTATATGGACGCCTCTTCTGCATGGACAAGAGCATATGTTTCCTATGATGTCAATAATTGGTGGGATGGTTACACATGTTTAATGGATCTGGGTACAAATGCCAATGACTGGAATGAACCAGGTGCGACTTATGTATATCAGCAGGCACTGACATCGTCGACATTAAGCACACTGGATTATAGATGTCATCAGCGCAGGAAAGTCAGACTCAAAGATTGCCAGACATGGTGTAATTTCCAGCCTTGTACTGAAGAATTTTTGGCCGAACAGGGATATCATTTTGTCGAGAACAGAACAACGAACAATGTTTGTTCGGCACATCTTGGCACGCCTTGTGGGCTTCTTGCTGAATACTGGGGAAGAGAGCCAGGTGATACTGGGCTTGCAAGCTGGTATTCAATTTCGTATGGCGGACTACCTATAGTGCACTCCGTGGCTGCACGTTATACAGATGACAAAGATGGTACAATTTCACAGGATATTTATCCCATAAAGCCTCTTGAACTTTATCCTGGTTATGTACTCGGTGAGAATAAAGCTATCACCACAGTACCCGGCTGGTTTGGCTTCGGCGATGGTGCAGGTTCTGACGCCAATAATCTCACAGTAAGAGTTTATGATGTAAATGGATTCAGGGTTTATCCCGATCCCGAATATTCCATACAGTATAACGCGACTGTCGGCTCAACCGTGGCCTATGTTGATATTGATACAAATAAGAAGGAAATGGCTATTGTATTCCGTTACAAACCGGAGACACCTACGCATTTCCGTCCTTATAATGGACAAACCAATGTTAGTACAGCGGAACGGTTAAAGTGGTGTCCCGGCATAGACGCAAACTCTCAAAAACTATATTTCAGTACAAATCAAACATATATTACAACCAAAAATGCTGCCGCTTATAAAGGCATAATTGATATTGGTGCAAGCTCTATTTATGATCCTGCCCCGCTTGAGCCCAGTACAACTTATTATTGGGGAGTTCAAACACTGGATACAAATGATACTGAGCTTACTTATGTAACTGGAAGTTTTACAACCGCAGCCGCTCAGTGGTCGGTTGATTTTGAAGACGGCTTTACCGCCTCAAGCGGAACTGTTTTGATTCAGGGCGGCGATATAAATCAACCATCAGGAAATTATGCTGAGATATATACTCTTTACGATACTAATGCCGCAAGCAGAGTTGTTAAAGTTGGTCGAACAACACATGAATGCTATTTGAATTATTCCAATCTCGCAACCAGCGTTCTTGGCTCTGAAGGCAGTGTAAGTCTGGATTTCAAAATACCGGAAAACGAAATTACTGAAACAACTGTATTTTTCAATGCCTGCCCGGGCGCAACCTCAAGTGTACCATGGTGGTTCATCGGCATGCCAGCAAAGAATAAACCATACATCCGAAGCTATAGTCCGCTGGGTGGTACAGGAATAGCTGGAGCTAAAAATTATTATACTACACTGGCGAGTCCCCTAAGTACAGGCTGGCATACAATGCTCTTTAAGTGGAAAAGGGTATCAGCCGGAGGTGGCGGTGCAAGGGAACGTGCCGACCTCAAAATGTATATCGATTCTAATCTGGTAATAAATGAGCCAAATGTATATTGGAGTGAACCAAGTTTCAGTCAGTTGAATATCGGCCATCAATGGCTCGGAAGTACGGCTATCAAATCAAGTCATGCGGGATTGATGAATGTACTGCTCGATGATATAGTCATAAAGGATTATAACGAAACCGCTAGTCGCTGGTCAGTCAGTTTTGATGCGAACTTTGCCGCCTCAAGCGGAACAGTTAATATTCTCGGCGGAAACGTGAACAATCCGGACGGCAATAAGAATGTCTATACGTGCTGGGATACAGATTCATCAAATACTGTCGTTAGGGTTGGAAATGACTCCAATGATAAATCATATTTGCAATACAGTAACATTGATTATGCAACGATACTTGCACCACAGGGTTCACTTACGTTTGATTTTGAGGTCAATAATTCGATATCTTCTGGTTATGCGGTTCTCTTCAACGCATCAAAGGGCTCAGGTTCGGCACCTTACTGGTGGATAGGATTCGCAAATAGTACTACACCATATATCCGTTCTTACAGTAACATCGCTCCTTCCGGTGATACCGGCTCAAAGAATTATTCCGCGACATTGCCAAGTGCTATAAGCAATGGATGGCATACGCTGCAATTCAAGTGGAAACGGACTGTTGCATATAATGCTGCATCAACGCCCAAGGTCCGTGAAAGAGCGGATATTGAGCTGTTCATAGATGGTAATAGTGTCATCAATATGGATAATGTTTTTTGGAACGAACCGGATACACGAAAAATTCATGTGGGTTGTTTCTGGATAGAAGGTTTAGGCTTGCCATCTTATGAATGTGGCGAACAAAATATATACATAGACAATATTATAATAGAAGATTTCAATCAGACTACAAGCAGATGGTCTGTTGATTTTGATGACGGTTTTACTGCCTCAAGCGGAACAGTTGCTACTTCCGAAAGTGATGTTAATCACCCGGCTTATGCTGATGTCTATATAATTCATGACAGTTCAGGAACAAACATGGTTAAGGTTGGACAAAGCGGCTATCCAAGTTATTTGAATTATTCAGACTTAGCCTCATCTGTTCTTGGCGATCAAGGCACAATTTCAATGGATTTGTATGTTGCTGGAAATGTAAGCGGTACTACAGCTTTGCTAAGTTCCTGCCCTGAGGCAACCGCTTCTGTGCCATGGTGGTTTATCGGCATAGGGAAAGGAGCTGGGACTGAAAATATTCCATATATACGTACAAACAGTTCTATTGGCGATATAAACGATACCGGTGTTAAAAATTATTATAATACGGCCTATTCAATTTCAACAGGATGGCACACACTTAAATTCCGTTGGAATAGGACCGAACCTGTTCGAAGTGATGCTGATCCTGAAATACGCGAAAGGGCGAATCTGCAAATGTGGATCGATGGTACCAGTGTTCTTGATGTAAATGACGTACTCTGGAGCGAAGTTAGGAATACAAGTATCAATGTTGGCGGAATGTGGCTTGGCAGTACCGCCAATCCAAACTGTGAAGCAGGCGAACAAGGTATTCTGATAGATAATATTACAATTACTCCATAAATATGTAATAATCGCAGGTACTGTAGTATCGCATTATGCGACAGTCTGATATGAGTGCTTAATATAGAAATTGATTGGTGAGGCACTGGCAACTTATCTTCAGCCTTTGAGACGAAAAGATGGGCAGTATGATGGACTGGTTGGCGGAGTTAAAGGAGATAAGTTACCTTGAAATAGGTTGCCAAGATTTTTATCGTTTAAAGGATTTTGCAATAAAAATCTTCTACTTTTTTCAATGTGGCAAGGATATCATCGATTTCTTTTTGGTAATAGCTTTCATGAATAGCGATATTGAAATGATTATCCGTGACTTTGATAGTGTTTTTTAAATTGTATTCTGGATTCTTATTGCCTTTATAATCAGAGCATTGCCATGGGAAGCTGCTTTTGCCGAATACTGCTTTATTTACAAACCATGGTTTTTCACATTGTATATGTCGATAATGCGGATTGACCGGAAGCCCTTCTGCTGTAAGAGCTTTGCAAAAAGTATCCTTATCAACTTTCAGTTTGTCCAAATCAAGTTTAATACGTAAAAACCAGTAAGAACATTCTGTGCCAGACACCTGCCAGCCTAATGAAACAGCTTTAAAATCTTGTAAACCTGTTTTAATAGATTCGCCAACCTTACGGCGATTAGAAATGATAGCAGGTAATTTCTTCAACTGAGCAATGCCAATCGCTGCTGAAAGTTCATTGAGATTACAGTTAATACCTGCGACAACATTATTAGTCTCAGTTAAATTAAAAGGCTTTCCTCTATCAGCAAATCTCTTTGCCTGCCAATGTAATTTTTCATTTTTAGTGTAAACTACTCCGCCTTGGCCGCCAGTACAATGGTGCTTACCAAACATAGTTGAAAAGGCTGCGATATCGCCTATTGTGCCGACAAGTCTGCCTTTATATTTTGCTCCATGAGCCTGGGCGCAGTCTTCAATAACATACAGATTATGTTTTTGTGCCAATTCTATAATCGGATCCATATCAATAGGCTCGCCACCAATGTGAGCTATTATAATTGCGCGAGTTCTTTTTGTAATTAATGGCTCAATTTGCTCTGCACTTGTATTGTAGCTTTTGGGGTCTGAATCTGCAAAAACAGGTACACAACCGATAAAAAGCACAGGCATTACCCCGCCGGCATCTGTAATAGGCGGGACAATGACTTCAGATAGCGCATCAAGCTGTAACCCGCCTAAGGCACAAAAGACAGCATTAGTACCGGAATTAACACCGTCAGCAAAACCACCCCCCATAAATTCTGCAAAGTCTTTTTCATACTGTTGCTCACATTTGCCGTTATAACCAAAGGCTTCACCTGATTTGAGGGCTTCATTAAAAACTTTTATTGCCGCTTCTTTTTCCTCCTGCCCAATCAAAGCTCGTGCCGGCCAAGGAGTAGTTCTTACAGGTTTGCCACCATCTATTGCTAATTTATTTTCCATTTAGATATCCTTATTTTTCAAAATATTTTCTGCATTAATATATAAGATTTTGGCACTGATATTTTCAGACAGATTTAATTTTTTTAATACGTTAAGTTGCCTGTTGTCAAAATAATCTCTACCAAACATTATTCTATTCTGAAATTCTGTTATAAATTTTTCAGCATATTGCAAATCTCTTTCTAATGCATTACATCCGCTGCCCGCTGAAAGGTCGCAATAAAGATTGTCATACTTACGCATCAATTTAGCCAGTAGGCCTTCCACTTTGATTTGACCTGTTGGATAATAAGTATCAGTATCATTACCCTCAACAGATATAGCTTGCCAGAAGCCGGGGCCGTGGCCGATGAATTTTGTATCAGGGCAGAGCCTGCACATGGTCTCCACAACGGATATATCTCCACCATACCATTCAGGCCAATTATCTATATTGCTTGCGAAGGCATTTATAACCTGCCTGTCATATTGCAGATGGAATAAAACAGGAAGACCGAGTTGACCACAATATTGAAAAGTTGCAATTGCATCGGGGTTGTCGTATCGTAATCTACATTTCAGTTCGCCGTAAATTTTGATTCCATGGAGGTTAATTGCAGCTTTTATTTTAGCGCGAACAAATTTATCTCTTGGGTCTGGTGCCCAACCGCCGATAAACCTATCTGGATATTTATGTAATCCTTCAACCACCATCCACAAAGGAGCACACAAGCCTCGAGGGTCCATCACCTGATGATAAATCGGAGCGATATCAAATTCTTCTTTGGATATTTCCCATGCCAGAAGCCATGTTTTTTCAATTCCGTATTTGTTCATATTTGCAATGAGAGCATCAATATTATGGCCGTGCCAATTGGGATGATTGTGAATATCTATGATTTTTGTTGGCATAAATTATCTTTCTACATTTTCAATTTTGCCGGAGGCGATGGATTTTTCCATTGCTTCGAGAACTTGAACTGGTTTGAGAATATTTTCATATTTTTCCGGTTCAATACCACTTTTAAACATTTTTGTAAATGTTTTTATGCCGTTTAGATATGGGTTTTCATCATAAACTATGGTCTGTTGTATAAAACCTTTAGTGCACATAGCATCTATGAAAAAACCATGATGACCCTGTTTTACAAGATTTAAAGTAACAATTTTACCATCAGAGTAAATCATCTGGCCGGTGGAACCATTGCCATTTTTTGTAATTAAAACTTTTACTACATTATAACCGAAAACATTTAGAGCGGCGTCGACCTGATGAATACCATAAAAAAATACTCCTCCCCATTTGCTTTTTAAGTCTGCCGGCCCATACATGGTTCCCGCAAGAACATCGCCATTATTGAAGAGTTTTTTTGTAAACTCTATAAAAGTTTTCTGTTTTGGAATTACGCTGAAACTTGTAACGGGAGTGCCATATTTTTTTGCGATTTTTAGAAACTCTTTTCCTTCAGCATATCTATAGCAGAAAGGTTTGTCGATAAAGCAGGGTATTCCCTTTTTAACAAATGGCAATGCAGACTTTAAATGATATTTACCGTGCCTGTGGTCTACAATAAGGGCATCTATTTTGCCAAGCATCTCTATGGGCCTTTTAACCATGTTAGGTATTTTTCCTTCTTTGGCGGCTTTTTGAGCATATTCATCCGTCTCGCCCCAGACGTAATCTACAGTGAAGCCTTTAATTAACTTCTCAACATTGATAGTGTGTGCTATTCTGGTTGTGTGGCTGTTCTCGGCTCCAATGATTCCTATTTTCATTTTAATCCTTTTAAAATTATAAATTTATTTTCAAAAGTTCAATAGCATTCTTATATAAAATGAGCTCTCTTGTCTGTTTGGACATTTTTATACTATTTATTTTGGCCAATTGAGATGCGAAACTGCGACCCTGGGCGTCAGAGCCATAAACAATTCTTTTTGGACCAACTTCTTTCAAAGCCGTTTCCATAAATCCTTCTGTCGGGTCAAAACCAGCGGTATCAATTATAATATTGGTAATTGAACTTACTGTTCTGATGCCTTTTTGCCAATTACCTCCAGAATGGGCCATGATAAATTTCGCTTTAGGATAATGGATTGCGACCTCGGCCAAATGCCGCGGCAGGCTCTCATTTTCATAGTTGCCAGACGCTTTTTCCCAGGTATGCTGAAGAATTGGAATATCAAGTTTGATGGCATTTTCTATAATCGGGTAAACCAAAGGATCATTGCAGCGTGCAGCTACCCATAATTTTATCCCTCGCATTCCGGCTTTGAAACATCGATGCATCTCTTCTATACTATTTTCATTATTTGGATTCAAATAGCAAAAACCTGTTATTCGCTTCGGCCAATGGTTGACAAGTTTTAATACATAATTGTTAGCTTGTTTAATTTCGTATTCTGTTGGATTATGCTGCCATTTCTGCCCCATGGATGTGCATAAATGGTTTATGCTAAAACGAGCTGCGGCTCGAAGTATTTGCACGGTGTTATCAGAAATTCCGTCAAGTAAATGCGTATGGATGTCAATAATCATTGAACTTTTCCGAGAAAATTTTCGGCATTTTGCCATGCTATTTTATCAAATTGTTGTTTGTTCAAATTGGATTCTTTCAATTTGTATGCAGCACTTAAAGAAATAAAAAGAGGCGTATTACTGCCAAAAACAATCCTGTCAACTCCGGCAGTTTTAATTAGATTATTAATGCAATTAACACCTTCAACAAAAGATATGTCGATGAAACAGTTTTTAAGGTGACGTATTGTTTTAACATTTTCGAAAGCTTCATTTAAAGTTTTTAAATTAATAATACAAACCCTCAACTTTGGGAACGTCTTTAATATTTGGGGAATTGCTTTAATATTTGAGTCGGGAATTATAAAATTTGAAGGATGCATTCGGATATCATAAATACGAGGAGCTATCTGAACTGGAATATTTAACTTCTGTAATTTACTTAAAAGTTCAAGGCAGCATTTATCTGTAATGTTATAGCCGTGATATCCGGGGAAAAGTCTGACACCGGTAGTTTTTAGTGTCGTGACACATTCGTCCATATCTTTCTTCCAGCCTGGAAAAGCAGGATTGATTATTGAAAATAACAAAAATTTTTTCTTGTGTTTTTTTACTATTTTATGAAGATACCTGTTTGCCGACTGAACATCTTTGTAAAAAATTCCTTCGATAGCGGCAACGCACGATTTAGATATGTCCATTGTGTTCATCAGTTTTATAAGATTTGATGAGTTGTCATATTTAAGTTTAGCAAAAGGCCAGTTTCCAAGACTGACATTTATATCAACAAACATTTTTATCTTCCTGAAATTTCGAGAATAGCTTTTTCGATTCTTACAAGGGCTTCCTCTATATCGTTTTTTTTATGTGAGTAGTTTACATAAGGAACATGGTACATTGAAATATTATTTTTATAACAAGCATTGAAAAATGCCTGCTTAGTCTTAAAATCTGCGAAATTGATATAAGGGCAAACATTAAATCCTTTTATTGTTGCGTCTACTTTATATTTTACAAACAGGCTGTTTACCTTTGGCCAAATAGTTTCTGCAATCTGCCAAAGATACGGGATAACATTATTGTTTTTAATAAAATTTATACAAGCTTTAGCCGAGGCAAGTGAAAGCGTTTCCCCTCCAAAAGTTGAGGAAATCCCAATTTTTCTTGAGGAATCTATGAGTTCACTTTTACCAAGATAAGCTGATAATGGCATTCCATTCGACAATCCTTTACTGAAAACCGCCAAGTCGGGCATAAAATCAAAGTACTGATGAGCTCCGCCCAGTGCTAATCTGAAACCGGTAACGATTTCATCCATAATCATAAGTGAGCCATATTTCTGAGTAAGAATCCTGATTTGGGGCAAAAAATCTTTTCCTTTTGCCATTTCGGGGTAATCTGGTGCAATTACAACAGCGGCAATATCCTTACCGTATTTTGAAAAAGTCTGTTCCCATGTGGTAGTATTTGCCCATGGCAGGGCACTGTGCAATGCGAGGATTTCTTCGGGCAAGCCAGCCTCTGCTCGAGCGTTTGTCAAACCTGCTGGTTTGAACCCTGAATTAGTAAAACTGTTTAGCCAGCCATTGTAACCACAGTGAATTATTTTTTTACGACCAGTAGCATTTCTTGCGATTTTAATGCATGCTGCTATGGCTTCTCCACCGGTTTTCAAAAATCGTACTCGTTCGGCGCACGGGATATTATCTACCAAGAGTTCAGCAACTTCACCTTCGAGCTGATGCGGATGACCAAAAACAATCCCATTTTTTAACTGATTTATAATAGCTTCGTCTGTTTGCGGAAAACAATAACCCAGTAAAACAGGGCCTAAGCCGTTACGAAAATCTATATATTCATTTCCATCTAAATCCCATACTCTGCATCCTTTGCCTCTTGCGATTTGTGCAGGCTCGGAATCTTCGAATAAGGGCGTTTTTGAACTCGTTGAAGTGCCCTGAGGGATATACTTGGTGCTTTCGTGATATTTACGCCACGATAGAGGCGCACCTCTTACCGCCTGATTGGTTCCATCGTTTTTCATAGTCTTACCTTTAATCACTTTAAGTATAAATATGCATGCTGCTGAAAAATTAAATAATTACTTACAGAATCATTTTAATAAAAAGAGCAAATTAAATCAATAGTTTTATAAATTTATTTTTTTAAAAAAGTATACAAAAGAATAGTTTTGTGTAAGTGCTTGCAATTGATAGTGTTACGAAATAAAAACTTTTTTATGTGTTTTTTAAAAAAAAGCTTGAAAAGGTTTTGGATTATTAGTAATATAGTTGTAAACAATTAATTATAAATTAGGCATATGGAAAATTAACTATGTCAAACGTAATTACGACAATGGATGTGGCTAAAAGGGTTGGAGTAGCCCGCTCTACAGTAATAAATGTTTTGAATAAAAAACATTCTTCACGGTATTCCGATGATACGCGAAAAAAGATATTCGAAGCTGCCGATGAAATTGGTTACAACATCGATTTAATGGCTCGTGCCATTAAAAGTACCTTGAAGCATATCGGTTTTGTTACCAGCGGCATAGATGGGCTTGACACATCTGTTATGAGAGAAATTCTAAATGGCAGTGAACGGGCGGCAAATGAACAAGGCTACCTGGTAATGTCCACCGGGTTGTCAAATAAGCTTTATCACAAACTCGATGACTGCATACGCGAAGCAAATGACAACACTCAAAAGATTATAAATCTGATATCAAGCAGAATTTTAGACGGTTTGTTGATTGATAAGACCCGGCTTGCAGACCCCCAATTGGAACTGCTCCAAAAATCAAAAGTTCCTTTTGTGGTTATTAATAGTTCGCCTGTCATGGAAAGACAACTGCATCAGTCGCTATATTGGGTTGGAATTGACCATAAAAAAGGCGGCCAGATTGCTACGGAGTACTTAATCGGCTATGGACATAAGCGAATAGCAATGATAATTCCTGCCATATCTCATTACAGGCTATATGACAAAAATGACCAGATTGTCGATTTTGGTCCGGGAATGGTTCTCGACCGTTCAATGGGCTATAAAGCTGCTTTGCAGAATTCAGGTTTTGAAGTTAATGATGATTTAATATTTGAAGCTTCGCCTTCAGAACGCATGTCTTTGTTGAAAGTAGTTGACCAAATTTTAAGACTGGAAAACAGGCCTACCGCAATATTTGTGGCTGATGACAACATGGCAGTATTGACTATAAACTATTTGAGGGAAAGAGGTTTTAAGGTTCCTGGAGATTTTTCCATTTTAGGTTATGGCAATTTATCTGCCTGTTATTCGGCGGTACCAAAATTAACCACAGTAGATATCCCATGGGCAGAGATGGGTTATATGGGGTTTAAAATACTTGTCTCGCTACTGCTGAATAAAGATAAAGAACAGGTTGAGCATTTTAATATTTTAGAGCCGGAGTTATTGGAGGGTGCCTCTGTATCGGCTCCATGTGATAGAAATAAATAAAAATTATTAACGGAGAGGATTATGAAAAGAAAAAAGTTGATGAGGGCAAAGGCATTTACTCTTGTTGAATTGCTGGTTGTTATTTCGATTATGGCGATGTTGCTGGCTATTTTGATGCCGGCTTTGCAAAAGACACAGGAATCAGCCCGAAAAGTGGTTTGTTCGAGCAATCAGAAGCAAGTAAGTGCGGGATTTTCTCTTTATTGCACAGCAAATGGAGGCCTATTGCCTCCTTACATGACAACTCCGGTTTATGAGCCAAATCATACATGGTTTGCGCTAATTAGTCATTATTTCAGCCAAACAATAAAAAAAGTGGGAAATACAGAAGTTGCAGTGCTTATCTGTCCTTCGAGAAGGGCAAAATATCCAAAAACACTTGGCACTCAGCCTAATATGGAAGGGACATTTGCAGCTGTTGATTATGGGGTCAATTATGGAATGAATGAAGGTTTGATTAATGCTGTACTGCCGTTTAGTTCAAGTACTGTTATTCGTTATCCCTGGTCGGCTTCTCCGCCTAACGGCTATGGGGGGGTAACGTCTGCTAAATACGAAGAGGTTCGTAATCCCAGTCAGATTTTTTTGGCAATGGACTCAGCAGTTTATAAAACGGGAGAAGGTTATCGTGTTGGTCCTGTAATTTTTGCGCCTTATAACTACGAATCAAAAAGAGAAAATCAAAAAAGCACGCACCCACTGGATTATGATTTTGATGGCGATGGGCTGTTAGACAGCAATAAAGCAATATTAGAAGGAAAATCTTCGGAATTGCCATATGCGTATAATGGTTCCGACCATAAACGGCATGGTTCGGGTCCTGTAGTAATATTTGTAGACGGCCATGTAAGGCAGGTGAGGACTGCAGACTGGATTGAAAAAGACCATTGGGCATGGAAATGATTAGCGAGTTTTTTTATAAGGAGGAATAGTAATGATGAAAAAGAAAATACCGTATAAATTATATCTGATGTTTTTAACTGTTTTTATTTCAACCGGTATGTGTGAAACATTGCTATGGAAAGTTGATTTTGAAAATGGTTTTACTCCCGCAGTTGGCGGTGGTACGGTCGATATTGTCGGCCAGGGTACATATGTAAATATATTATATGATAACGACCTGCAAAGCAATGTAGTGCAGGTCGGTCTGCCCGGCGTTACAGGTAGTCCTGCCTGTCGTTTGTCTTATACGAATATAGACTCTTCGATATTTGGCAAACGCGGTAAAGTAACGCTCAAATTTAAAATTGATACATCTTTAGAAACGCAGACTAATACGGCATTTGTCAGTGCCAATCCAGGTACAGGTTCAATTTATTATCCTTACTGGTGGATGGCTTTTGCAACAACGCCTGACATCGTTACTGGTGATCCTGTATATGATTATCCTCTTACAACGACCTGCCAGATAACAGGTGATCCTTACAGTGGTGCTCGTTATTATCCGCCGTCAGCGGGAATTTATCCGCCGCAACCTTCGGGTGAGCCTGCTTTGCAGGACAGACTACCTTATGGAATAACTGCAGGTTGGCATACTTTTGAGTTGATTTGGGCGCAGGTTGAAGAGGGGGACCCGAATGTTTGGGGTGTTCCGCGAACGCGTGCAGATTTAAGAATTTCCATCGATACAGATCCTAACCTTGTTCTTGAATACAAAAATGCTCTTTGGCATCCGCCGGGTTTATTTACATTGCTTAATATTGGTTGTCAATGGCTTGGCAGCGGGTCAGCGACTTATCAAGCAGGTTTGTCAAACAGGTTCATAGATGATGTTTGTATCTGGAGCTATGACCCTCCTCAATGCGGCGCTCTTGGTACGGTTTATATCGAAGGCGATATTAATAAGGATTGCAAGTTACAGATCAAGGACTTTGCCCTGCTTGGACAGGATTGGATTAAATGTAATGACCCTAATAATATTGATTGTCAATAAGCGAGGATGGTAAGATGAAGAAAATAAATAATTTAATATTTATCGTAAGTATATTTTTAACTTTGAATTCCGCGTTTTCAACATTTGGCGCGGTGAGATGGTCTGTTGATTTTGAAAATGGGTTTACCGCCTCTGATGGAACTGCTGTTATAAATTTGGGAAATCTCAGTAATCCATTTGATAGTAATCAGCAGGTTTATCTTTTGTACGACAGCAGTAAAGCAAGCAATGTACTGCGAGTTAAAAGAAACTGGCAGGGAAGCAATGCAAGGCTTCACTATCAAGACCTTGCGGCGTCTGTTTTCGGAGAGAGCGGAAAAGTAACTCTCGATTTCAAAATACCAGCAGAATTGGATCCTAATTTTAACAATATTTGTTTTGTTAATCCTTCCGAACTGACAGGTGAATCGGCTACGCTACAGAACCACTGGTGGATTGGTTTAGGGGGAGCTTCTGAAACTCCTAACAAAAATTTGGTAGCGATTCGTTCAGGTTGCTATTGGCCTATAGTTGATGCCGGGAATTATACGAAAACAACATATAATTATATGCAGCAAATACCTGTTTTTGAAAGCGGATGGCATAGTTATGAATTTATATGGTATCGCACAGAAGATAATGATCCTGAACGCGACCGCGCGGATATTATGGTAAAAATTGATGGCGAGGTTGCCTTGGCTATGCACAATGCTTACTGGACTTGGCCGGGCAGTACAAAGGTTGCGATAGGATGTGAATATATGGGTTCACCTCTTGCTCCAACCCGTCAGGCAGGTTACGCAGATAATGCGGAAAATCCGGTATTAATAGATAATGTCAAAGTGTGGGATTATACGCCTTTAATATGTGGTCAACCTGGAGTGATGGAGTATATGGATGCTGACATAAATAACGATTGCTATATAGGTTTAAGTGATATGAAGGTTTTAGCTGAAAATTGGCTGAAATGTACCGATCCTGAAAACACAGAATGTGACGAATATTGGCGTTAATTTGAAAGGAAAGGAGGTATCTAAACGAAAGATATATTTTAGTACTTAGTTTTTACAGGTGTGTTGCCTGTAGAGAAGATTTTTTAATTGGAGGAATAGAGAAATGAAGATGAAAAAATTGTTAGGTTTAGTTATTTTAATGGCAGCGGTACCAGCAATGGCGAGTGGCACTTGGTCCCTAGATTTTGAGAATGGGTTTACAGCTTCCAGCGGCACCGCATTTGTCAATTATGGTGATTTGGCAAATCCAGGTAATACTGCACAGGAAGTTCATGTAGAAGCAGACCCTGTTAGGACAAATAATACGGCTTTGGATATAGACATGATAAATACAACAACGCCGAGATCGTTGTTGGCTTATACAGGTACAGATTTTATCCCGACATATCAGAGCGGCACACTTGATGTAGAATATTATCAATACCTTGATGCATACAACAGAAGTGCTATGTTATTTACAATGACAGATGGTACGCCCAGCGTTGCCGGTGACGAGTATATAGGATTCAGCATTGTCAAGACCACGGCCGGTGGTTGGGGACTTGCGACGCTTGCTTACGACAACCTTAATGGCACAATGGTATTGACAAATACAACATACGCTGCGCCGGCTTCGCTTTTTACCGCTGGCGGCTGGCATTCAATAAGCTTTACCTGGGAATCTATAGGCTATAGTGAAACGTTAGGAAGAAATGCAGCGGTAATAAACGCCTGGATTGACGAGATACAGGTAGCTGAGAATGTTACAGTAGGTTGGGCACAATTTGATACCAGTATGCTTACGGTCGGCTGCCGATGGCTTGGCTCTGGGACCAATGGTGCCAGTCAGCTTGACGGTAATGAGCGTGGAGATTTGATGGATAATTTAGTGGTAACTCCGGAACCCGCAACAGCTTTATTGCTGTTAATTGGTTCTACTGTTTTATTCAGGAAGAAAAAATAATTTCTCTTTGGTTGCAAAACTGAAGTCTTATATAAACCATGAAGGTTATCAAAGGCGTCAGCGGCGCTGACGCCTTTATTTTATCGATTTTTGAATCACGGAGATAGTGTATTATGCACTGGATTGATTGGACTATAGTTGCTGCCTTTTTATTTTTTCTTGTTTTAGTGGCATTACATACCAGCAAGTACACCAAAAGCGTAGCAGATTTTTTATCTGCCAATCGCTGTGCACGAAGATATCTTTTAGCAGTGGCTGGTGGTATGTCTTCGATAGCTGCAACCAGTGTTATGGGTTATTTTGAAATGTACTACAACAGCGGTTTCAGTGCTGCTTGGTGGCAATTAATGCCTTTGCCTATCGGCCTTTGTATAGCACTGTCAGGATGGGTTATCTACAGATTTCGTCAGACTCGCGCAATGACACTTGCTCAGTTTTTTGAAATGCGTTACAGCAGGCGTTTCAGGATTTTCGCAGGTATTCTTTGCTTTGTTTCGGGGATTCTTAATTATGGAATATTTCCTGCAGTTACGGCAAGATTCTTTATTTATTTCTGCTCTTTGCCGCAGCAATTTGAGTTTTTCGGGATTACAATCAGTACGTTTGCGGTGGTTATGTTTACGCTGCTTTTTATAGCTCTGTTTTTTACTTTTACAGGCGGTCAAATTGCGGTAATGGTTACAGATTTTATACAAGGCTGTTTTTTTAATATCGTTTTTATAATTATTACGTTGTTCCTTTTATTTTCTTTCAAATGGCCTTTAATAACAGAATCTTTGTTTGCCGCTCCGGCAGGAGCAGCTCTTGTAAATCCTTTTCGCAGCGGCAAGCTTACAGAATTTAATTTTTGGTTTTTTGCGATTCTGGTTTTTTCTAATTTCTACAATTATATGGCATGGCAGGGGTCACAGGGCTATAACAGCGCCGCTCTGAGTCCTCACGAGGCAAGAATGGGCAAGATACTTTCAAGCTGGCGTGTAATAACGATATGGTTTACGTTTTTGCTTGTTCCGGTTTGTGTTCACGTTTTAATGCAAAATCCAAATTTTTCAAATATTTCTTTACGAGTAAACGAAATTATAAATAGTGTTGATAATTCGGCCATAAAAGGACAATTGGTTGTACCGGTAAGTATGTCGTGTTTTTTACCTACGGGTTTACTTGGGCTGATGTGTGCTGCGATGTTGGCGGCGTGTATCACCAACGATGATACCTACCTGCATTCATGGGGCTGTATATTTATACAGGATGTCGTGATGCCGTTTCATAATAAGCCTATTACGCCGAAGACTCATATGAAACTTCTAAGGATTTCAATTATTGGTGTAGCGGTATTCGCGTTTATTTTCAGCCTTGTATTTCCACTCAAAGAGTATATTTTTATGTGGTTCGCAATTACCGGAGCAGTTTATTTGGGTGGGGCGGGAGCTGCGATTATAGGGGGACTGTATTGGAAAAAAGGTACTGCCGCTGGCGCATGGTCTGCTTTGATTACCGGCCTGGTACTATCACTGTCTGGCATTATAATAAGACAGGTTTATCCAAATTTCTTTCTCAACGGTCAAAAAATTTATTTCCTTACTATGGTCGTTTCTGCTTTTGTATACATAGCCGTTTCATTGTTAAACCGGAAAGAAGATTTCAATATGGATAAAATGCTGTATCGCGGCGATTATGCTCTGGATTCGGATACAAAAGCAAATCAAAACACAATTGCGAATAAAAAGTTTTCATTCAAAGAGATAGTGATTAAAAGACTCGGAGTTAATGATGAGTTTACAAAATTAGACAAAGTAATTTATTTTGCGAGTATGATATGGAGTTTAGGCTGGTTTTTAGTTTTTCTAATCGGCACAATTTATAATCTTGTACATAAAGGTGTTCCAGATAAATCATGGATAAATTTTTGGAAAGTTTATGTTGGCATTCTGGTTACAGCCGTTCTGGTATTTACAGTTTGGTATACTATAGGTGGGATAAGGGATATAAAAGAATTGTTCAAAAGCCTGCGCAATATCAAGAGAAACGATTCTGATGATGGTACGGTCATTCACAATATACCGGACAAGAGAATAAAATCAATGTAATCGTAAAGTAAAATCTAATTTATAGGAGGATAATTATGTTCAGAAATTTTTTAGGTTACGTTTTTATTTTTTTAATATTTATAACTTTATGCAACGCTGGGCAGGATGATTCGTTAAATAAGTTATGCGAACAGGATATATCTTATATTGAAATTTCACCTACGCCTGTTCCTCCCAAAATTGACGCTGTTCTTAACGATGAAGCGTGGGAATATGCTGTCGGTATAACAGGTTTTTCAATCTTAGGTGAAAAGACTTATCAGGCGGATAACCAGACACAGATATTGATAACTTATGATGATGAAAATTTATATATTTCGTTTAATTCTGTTTTAGCGGGTGCAAAACCAAGAGCAACGATTAAAGAAAGAGATTCAACTGTCTGGAGTGATGATAGTATCGAGATATACCTTATTCCGCCTCATTGTAAACCAGGGCAATTTTATCAATTTGTAGGAAATAGTATAGGAACAATTTTTGACCAGTTCAAAGGTAATGGTGACGAAAAGTGGAATGGCAACTGGAAATTCTCGAATTATATATGGGATTTTGAATGGATAGCCGAAATCTCTATACCTCTTGCAGACCTCGGTGTTGATAATATTGAAGCAGGATTGTGGCGGGTAAATTTTTGCAGAACTTATTCTCAATATACTAACTGGTCGCATCATGTTGCCAGGTATTCAGTAATGGGGAAATTCCCCTACATGAGATTTGTTTCTGGAGGGGTTATAAATAAAATAAACGCTCTTGAAGGTCTTACTTACGGCGATATGAAAATAAGGGGGAGTTTGTTTAATCCTTCAAATAATGAAAAACAGATTGATATAAAAGTTAGTACTGAATCTGAAATGAGTTCAACAAAAATACTAAAAGAAAGTATTCAATTGACGCCCGGTCAGAAAAAAGATTATGTTATAGAAGATATGCTTAAAGATTTGTCTCTTAATCTTCAGACTGTCGAAGTTTTTGATAATGATAAATTAATATACAAAAATATATCTCCTTTTAAATTGCAAAAATTTCAGAGTTTTAATGTTGTTTCTACTCCCGACAGCAATGAGGTAATATTTGCGATAGATTTGTCACGGATCGAAACTGAACAAAATAATTTAAATATTAATTTAAATGTATCTGATAGTCAGGGGGTTGTTAAAGAGAGTTTTTCCCTCAATGGGTTAAGTAAAAATACCAAACATGTGATTCATAGAAAGTTTAGTAATTTACCTTTAGGTGAGTATACGGTAGCCGCTGAATATATTGAACCGAATACCGGTAAAAAACTGGAGATTGTAAAGCAATCGTACGATAAGATTAAGACAGCAGAATGGTACATGACAGGCAAGAACTTAGGCAAAGAAAAGAAAGTGATTCCGCCATTTACTCCTATGTCATTAAAGGACAATAATATAATTCTTTGGGGCAGGGAGTATCATCTTGGACAGAAAAATGATTTCTTGTTGAAAAATATTGTTACTAAGAAGGAAGAAATACTTAAAAGTGCCCCTCAATTTAAAGCCACTATCGATGGTGTACAGTTTGTGGCCGAATTAGAGGACCGTCAAGTCAATAGTACTACGCCTTATGAAATTAAATGGAGAGATAAATACAGACTTGGCAGCAGCTATGTAATATGTGATTGTACTTCTGAATTTGACGGTATGGTTAAAATTGAACTTGAATTATATCCGGACAAAGCCATTAATGTTGAAAATCTAAAGTTAGAACTGCCGATGAAAAAGCAATTCAGCCAATTATATCATTATTCGCATGATTATTATGCAGCAGGTCATTCCGGCGAAATAGATGGACAAGGTTTATCAATCGATTTTGCAAATTATATCTGGATGGGCAACGAAGATAAAGGTTTAATGTGGTTTTCGGAAGGACCATTGAACTGGAATTATATTGAAAAGCCTATCATTCTCTCAAATGATAATTTCAGTATAAACTTTATCAATATAAGTACTAAAGTTGAAAAGCCGATTAAAATAGTTTTTGGTTTAATAGCAACGCCTGTAAGGCCTTTGCCAAGAGATTGTCGTGCATATAATCAAATCTATGAAATGTTTCGTGCATCTTGTGCTACTGCTCAGGAGCCTTTGGGTAATTTTCCTATTAAATTAAACATGATAGTTGGCGAGAGTGGACGTGCCAATGACGGCAAATTTATATTCGACCCTGATAATGGCAGCTATACCACTCCTTTCAAAAAAAATACCCAATTCATTAAAAATCTTGTTGATAGTCCCGGATTCAGGGATCGAAGAAACGTATTTTTATTATACTTCAGCGGGGCTAATCCTATAACTACTGATTTCGATAAATACGAAAGTATCTGGCAAAGAGAACCAAAATGTGTTTGGGATTTTAAGAGAGGCAAAAATCCTGAAAATCATAAAATTATTTGCACGTGCTGTAATGGTACATGGTCAGATTTTTTAATGGCTGGTATAAAACACCTGGTTGAAAAAACAGGTCTTGATGGCATTTATTTTGATGGAATGGGCGGACCTCCTGCCTGTACTAATGAGTTGCATGGCTGCCAGACCAGGGAAGATTTCAAAGGAAGAAAAATTGCCATGTCACCTATTTTTGCCGCAAGAGAATTCCATAAGCGCCTTGCCACTATGCTTTATGAAATGAATGGTGATAGAGCATTTATCTTGAGCCATACTTCAGGGTGTATTGCGTTGCCGATACTTTCCTTTGACAATGCCTATCTTGATGGCGAATCTCCGGGCAGAAGATGTGCGTATGGAGGTCCTACTTGTCCGGAGTTGACTACTTATGGTTATTGGCGAGCTCATACGCTCGGAGTTGCCGGAGGCCTTATCCCTGTTTTTATAGTTTACACAGATCTTGCGCATGCCCCGAGAAGACCGGAAGTCCTCAGGGGATATTATACTATGATGATGGCTCATGGCGTGCCGATGTATACCGCAGGAGCCGTTTGGACTGACGCATATTCAACACAGCTCACAAAATCGCTTTTTAGAGCTTTAACATGGGTGGGAGTCGATAGCGCAGATTTTCTCGGATACTGGAAAAATTCTGAATATATAAAGCTTGAACCGCAAAATCCAAATCTTGTTGCCAGCTTTTATAAAAATGGTGATAAATTAATGTTCATAGTTTCAAATCGCGGCAAGGAAAAGATAGAAGTTGCTGTGCATTTTGCCCGGCAGAAATTCGGTGATTTATCTGGAAGAATTGTCTATTCAGTTTCCGATGATTATACCTCTTTGGTAAATAACGATAACGAGGTTAATGTAACGATAAAGCCTGAGGATTTCATTGCTTTTGTTATACTTGACACAGACACCAAAGACGAACTTATTAAACACCCCAGCGAATATTACAATCCACAAGGTAACTCGATTATACTTCAAGATAAGCCCGTTACAATCGATAGTGAAAAAACTATTATTAAAAAATTTTATGTTCAGCTATGTCAGACAAAAATGTATCTTTCGGCAGAAGCAAGAACAAAGATTCGTGATGCAAAGGACTCTAATCTTGCTCCGCCGCCTGAAAAAGGTTTCGAATGGGGAATATTTTATAAAGTAAATGGGAAATTGCTGACCTCACCTGAATCGGTTGTCAATATTGAGGATTGTTTAGATTTGATAGTACCCAGCGGTGAAGCTTGGCCGGCAATAATTTCTGTTGGTGCATGGATGTCGCCGTATTCTCCTGATTTCAATACCATTCCAGAAAATATTCCTGTGGAATTAAGAAAAGACCCTTATAAGATGGTTTTTGATATAAGTAGTTTTATAAAACCTGGAGCGGAAAACACAATAGAGATTTCTGGTTACGGGGCGACTCGTCCGAGAGAAATTCGTAATGTAAAAATTTTATTCGAATATAAGCAAAAACCTCTTGCAAAAGATACAAGTATACGCGACATCCCTGTCGTGAAAAATCCCATCGTTACAAGGCAGGACTTTAATCAAACCTTTACGGCAAAACTTACTGAAAATGGCGGAATCATTGTCAATGTAAATAAAGATGAATATAAGATTGATTCGAAATTTTCTTATCCGCAGGGAGATTTTAATAGATTGTCTACTGATTCAGCCGACCTTGGCGAATGGAAGGTGGATATAGCCGCCGATGGACAATCACTTATTGCGAAAGGGGCAACATATAACCTTAATCGTAAATTAATCAATTATCCTGATAGAGTCGAAGTTCTGGATACATTATCGAACCTCACCAATAAAATTATAGGAATTCGATTGGGGCATAGCATTATTGAAAGTGCCGATAATCTGCAAAAAACTTATATGACGGGTCTGAGGTTGCCGGATAAGGTTGGTCAAAGCAGAGAAATGGATTTTATGACTTCCTGGAATCCAACGATTTATATTTCAAAAAAGAATACAGGCATTGGTTTGCTTGTTCGAGATAAAGTTTTTCGGACGCATCTAAGTATTAGAATGAAGGATAAGGATTTTGGTATTCATGATAAATATTTTGGGCTTGGAGTAAAAGATTCCTACACATTGAAGTGGGCAATATATCCAACACAGCAGCCCGATTATTATGGTTTTATCAATACTGCCAGAAGAACTGTGGGGGTCAATTATCTCATAGATGGTAGTGTTATTATGGCCAGCAGCCTCTACGCAGGTAATATGAACAATATCACTGATGAAGAAATAATTAATCTTATTAAATGCAATGGAACAAAATATGTTGTTCTTAACACAACACTAAGGCTCGATGAAAAGGGAAATAGAATTGATAATGCTGATAAATATGGGGCATGTTCTTTCGGTCCTGCTTTTTTCGCAGATTATAATTACTGGACAAGGTATTATCTTGAAAAAGTGGCTATCCCACGTTTTAAAAAGGTTGTACCTGGCGTCAAATGTCTTCCCTATATTTGGCCATGGTCTGATTCTCAGCCAAATGCTATGCAACTTTATCCCGATGACCAGGCTATAACGTCGGAGGGAGCTAATGCATATCTTGTTAAACCGCAAAAGAATATAAGTTCAGGTGTTGCGGGCTTTATTCCGACTATGAATAACAAATTTGGTGCTGAGTTACAGAAACAATTTGATTATAACCTAATTAATGCGGATGGGATTTATCTCGATGGTTCATCGCTTTACCAAAGAGCATTTCTGTCTTACAACGATAATCAGTGGGATGGACATTCATGTATAATAGATTTGGGTACAGGAGGATGGGATGAAAAAGATGCTACATATAAATTCAGGAGAAAAGTAACTTCTCCAACACTTGCCTCTCTTGAATATCGATGTTATCAGATAAAGTTGGCTAAAGAAAAAGGTACACAGGTTTGGTGTAATTTTTGTCCCTCTACGGAAGAATTTACTCAAACACAGGCATATCATTTTACTGAGCCCAGGAATTTAAATAATGTCTGTTGGGCTCATTTATCAACGCCTTGTGGTCTTATTTGTGAATATTGGGGACAAAAACCGGAAGATTCGGGTAAGGCTGCCTATTATGCACTGTCTTATGGTGGGTTGCCGATTATACATGGTGTCAGGGCCAGATATACAGATTGCAAAAATGGCAATATCTTTCAGGATATCTATCCTATAAAACCGTTAGAGCTGCATCCAGGATATGTAATCGGAGAAAACAAAATAATAACTACTGTTTCAGGTGAATATGGTTTTCGTGATAAAGGCGAAAAATGTACAATGACAATTCGTTTTTATGATTGTGGCGGCTATATGAAAACGCCGAAATCTGATTTTTCATTTAGAAAAGATACAAATCTTGGCTGGTTGGTAAAGGCAAATATCGATCAGAGCAAAAAAGAGATGGCTATAATATTCAGGTAAATAGCTCTTTAGTCAACATCTGTTTTTGACAGGAAGGATTTTCTGTTCTTTATGCGCAGGGCAGATTTTTTTATGACATGATGACCACGTATAAAGTTGATATGTCGCAAATATTTATTCATCCGACACTGCCTACAGGAACGGCATTTACTTTTTAAGGGAGAAATTGTGGCAACAAAAAAAGAGACATATGGGATTCTTAAGACTGCAAGATTAAATCTGGAGCAGACGGCAAAAAGGCTGAATCTTGAAGATGGAATGCTGAACAGGCTTCTTGAGCCTAAGGAAAAAATAGAGCTGACATTGAATCCTACCCTAAGCGGTAACAAATATATACAAGTCAAGGCGTTTATTGTCAGGCACAGAGATGCTCTTGGACCTGCAAAGGGCGGTATCAGGATGGCACGCAGCGTTACAATGGACGATGTGCAGGGATTGTCAATGGAGATGACATGGAAGACATCTCTAATCGGAGTTCCGTTCGGCGGAGGCAAATCCGGTATATGCTTTGACCCCTCTAACGTTACAGCAGAAGATAAGGAAACAATTATCCGTTCATTCACAAGAGGTGCGATGAGACATATAGGCCCGGAGGTATATGTGCCTGCGCCTGATATGGGAACCAACGAAAAAGATATGGGGCATATAAGGGATTGTCTGGCTTATTCAGCCGGTAAATCCATAACCAGCGGCTGTTATGTAACAGGCAAGCCGGTAATACTTGGCGGTATCCTTGGCAGAAAAGAAGCGACCGGCAGAGGCGTCGCGTACACAACAGTGGCTGCATGTGAGAAACTTGGATTTGATATAAAGAAAATGCGTATAGCGGTTCAGGGGTTCGGCAATGTCGGGTCTATAGCGGCATTGATACTTTCGGAATTTGGAGTAAAAATTGTTGCTGTATCCGATGTAACCGGCGGTCTTTACGACGAACAGGGCATAGACATAAAACATTTGTTTGAATATGTTAAGAAAAACGGTCAGATTTACGGTTATCCTTCAGCCAAAGAATGCACAAATGAGGATGTTCTTACCTGTGATTGCGATATTCTTGTTCCGGCAGCGACTCAATCGGTGATAACCTCTGATATAGCTGAAAAAGTCAAGGCAAAGATTATAGCCGAAGGGGCAAATTCGCCGACGGTTCCTGATGCGGATGAGGTGTTAGATAAAAAGAAAGTGTTTATAATACCGGATATTTTGTGTAATTCCGGCGGTGTTTTTGTGTCGTATCTTGAATATACGCAGGAAACGCAGCGTGAGCAGATGACTCTCGAAGCGGTTAACGGCAGACTTAACGATAGAATTGTCAGCAAGTTTAATGAGGTGTATAATTATTCGAAGCAAAATGGTTTGACAATGCGTCAGGCTGCGATGGATATTGCCGTAAGCAGAGTGGTTGAAGCGACCTGTGCAATGGGAGTATTACCATAAGTTGATATAGTCGAATAAAATGGAGCAAAACATATAAAAAAGTTAGGTGGTATAATGAAGAAAATTGGTATAGGCTTTGTGGGTGCCGGATGGATGGGTTCTGTTCAAATGCAAAGAATTTGCGAAAGAGATGACGCAGAGATCGTCGCTTTGTTGGAAGTTAATAAAGAACGCGGTAAAGAGGTTTTGAATAAATTGGGTCTGTCAGAAGATTTGCTCGTTGATGATTATGAAGAAATCATAAACAATTCTGAAATTGGCGCCGTCTGGCTTGTTAGCCCCAACAGTTTTCATGGTCCACAATCCATCAAAGCAATGGAAGCAGGCAAACATGTTTTCTGTGAAAAACCTTGTGCCATCAAATTTAGCGATTTTTGTCGCCAGATTGAGACCGAAAGGACGAACCCAGGCTTGATCACCTTTGTTGATTATCTTATGAATTTTGACACAATGGAAGAGCAGCTTCGCAAAATGGTCGCATCTGGGCAGTTTGGACAAATCACCCAAATACAGGTTAATTACCGCCACCCAGTCAATATTGCCGGTGACAAGATATGGAAATTAAACAGAGAAATTATGGGCGATTCGATTGGCATGGGAATTATTCACTCGATATCGGCCATGATTAATGCCATGACATCTCAGGCCAAACCTGTTGCTATTTATGCAACAAGTATGCCTGCTAAGGTGCGAGGCTTTGAGGTCGATCCGATTTGGAACATCATGGTACATTTCAACAATGGCGCTACAGGTTTTTGTTTTGGTAACATAGATAATGGTAACGGCTACGATGCTTTTCATAATCTTTATGGTACTGAAGGTGCTTTTGTCTTTGATTCGCAGCAGGACCGGCCACAGAAGGTTCGTTACTGGTCACAAAAGACAACACAAGGTAAGTGGGTGTTTCCGCTTAATCTTCAACAGTGCAGAACAGCAGGACTTGAGCAGTGTGCATGGCCCGAAAACACTACTACACCCGACAGCGGTAATGTTGTTGAACACCAGACAGGCAAATGTGTAGAACATTTTATTAGATGTATTAAAGATAATACTAAATCCCCACTCAGTTTCATTAATTCACAAATTATAGCCGAAACCGGCTGGGCAGCACAGATGAGCGCTGGATTAAACAAGAAAATCACACTGCCGCTTGATTGGGCCGAAGCTAAAAAGTTTTTCAAAGAATAACCTATGAGAATTATCAAAGTTAATTGCAATTTTGAAAGAGAACCATTAAAAGCTCCCTTTGGCTTCAAAGGTGGCTATTTATCTGAATTGTGGCAAACAACGGTATATATGCAGTCCGAATCCGGCAAAGAGGCCGTTGGTTACGGTACTCAAAGTACGCTATGGTCCGATGCCAGTGTTTTTGTATCGAACAGTGAATCATCTGGCAATAATATGATGTTTTTAATGACATCTTATGCTCTTGAAAGAGCCAAAGAAATAAATTGGTATACACCTTTTGAATTGCTTGATAAAGTGTTACCTGATGTTTATAGCTATGGCAAAAGGGTAACGAATAATTCCCGTCTTAGACTTACATTTGCTCTTAATGCTCTTGTAGCAGTTGATAATGCAGCATGGATACTTTATTGCAGAGAAAATAATATTGCCGGTTTTGATGAAATGATACCTGTCGATATAAAACCAGCTCTTAATTGCAGGCATAACAAATTGGCTAATGTTCCTTTAATGAGCTACAATGTGCCATTGTATAAAATTGTCGAAGCAGTAAAGCAGGGATATTTCTTTTTGAAGATTAAGATAGGTTCAGACCCGGACAAAGATGGCGATCTTGATAAAATGCTCCAATGGGACAAAAACAGGTTAAAAGAAATTCATGAAGCAGTAAAAAATATAGAAACACCGTACACAAACAATGGCCATGTTCCATATTATTTTGATGCTAATGGCAGGTATGACAGCAAAGACAGATTAATGCGATTTCTTGATTATGCAAAAGAAATAGGAGCACTTGACAGTATAATTCTTATGGAAGAACCATTTCCAGAAGAGTTCCAGGAAGATGTCTCTGATGTTCCGGCGAGGTTGGCAGCAGATGAAAGCGCTCATTCAGATAAAGACGCCTTGGCGAGAATACAACAGGGTTACACGGCAATAGCCTTGAAACCGATTGCCAAGACGATGAGCATGAGTTTGCGAATTGCAAAACTCGCTTATGAAAAAGGCATTCCATGTTTTTGCGCAGATTTGACTGTAAATCCGATTTTGGTGGATTGGAATAAGAACGTTGCAGCTAGACTGCCTGTGTTGCCAGGCATGAAAATCGGAGTATTAGAATCAAATGGTCGTCAGAATTACAAAAACTGGGAGCAGATGAAAAACAGACATCCAATGACGGGAGCTTCCTGGATAGAACCAAAAGAAGGAATATTTCTTTTGGCCCCAGACTTTTACTCTCAAAGCGGTGGTATCTTTAAAGTTATCATACGATAAGATAAAGATATAAACAATAACATTTTGATTGCCATGGATATTACCGCTATTTGATGCTGTCAGATGAGCTATACAAAATATGATGGAAGTAAAAGTGGGAAATAGCCATTTATGAAATTAACAAATGTTATATATTGTGCCTAAACTGGAATATTTACTTATTATAAAAATTTTGATTTTGCGCAAAATCAGCAAATACTTGTTAGGATGATACTTAAATGCACAGTAAAGAGATTGTAAGTCGTGCTATAGAATTTAAGGTACCCCCACGATTGCCATTTTGGCTTGGATCCAGATTCGAAGAGATCCAGAAAGCCATAGTTGGAATCCCGAATGACATTTGTGAATGTTATGAGATGGACCGACAAAAGGCTGGCTGGTATTTTGATAATGCGGCAGAAGATGACTGGGGCTGTAAGTGGGCTAGTACGGACAAATTAAATATGGGACAAGTTGTTTACCACCCACTCGAAAATTGGTCTAAACTCAAAACCTATACCCCGCCAAATCCCAGAGATAATTTCTATTTTCAGCGACTTGCATCAATTATTGACCAGGCACAGAATCGTTACGTAGTTGTAACAAGCCATTTCAATCTGATCGAACGATTGTGTATGCTTCATGGTTTTCAAAGCTCATTCGAAGATTTCTACCTTGAGCCGGAAAAATGCCACAAGCTTTTGGACATTATACTAAATTTTAAATGTGAGCTTTTCGGTGAACTTTACAAGCAATTTGGGGATAGAATTGATGGGTTATTTCTAACCGATGATTGGGGCACTCAGGGAAACACGTATGTTGCGCCTCAGATATTCGAAGAGTTTTTCCATAGACGATATAAAATATTATTTGATACCGTACATAGCTTTGGATGGCATGTTTTTTTACATAGCTGCGGCAGAATAAACAATTTTGTACCTTTTTTTATTGAGACCGGAGTAGATGTTTTAAATATGCAACAGCCTCAAACATGCGGAATCAAAGAGATTGGAGAAAAATTTGCCGGCAAAATATGTTTTCTTGCCACAGCCGACATACAAAATACTTTACCAGGAAAAAACTTTGAATCTATCCGGAACGAAGTAGATGAACTTGTTGTCAATTGGGCTAAACCTGAGGGTGGTTTTATTGTTTTTAATTATGGCTCTGAAGAATCAATTGGAACAAACTTCGAAAGTACTAAAATAATGTTCGAACGTTTTTGGCGGCATTAGTTAAAGCAACAGATGTCATTGAGAAGCTGAAATTGATGAGACTTGGCAAGGCATCAGAAATCGTTCAGGAAGGTATAGCTGAGCGCGCGGTCCAAAAATATGTAGCTCATTAAAATTATGCGGTTATTGTACACCCAAATTTTAATCTGAAGCGCAACATATAGGTTTGCTCCAGAAGACCTCTGTCGGGGTCCGATAGTTTAAACATTTCCGTGGTCGATTATTCAATAAGCCTTCCGCTTTGTCAACATCTGAATCGCTAATCACCCGAAAATCCATACCCTTGGGAAAGAATTGTCGCAACAGGCCGTTGGTATTCTCATTAGTGCCA